>WFVN01000220.1 GCA_015491615.1 Gammaproteobacteria bacterium | reverse complement strand
GTAGTCCTCCTCGTGCTCGGGGGGGACGAACCACCACAGGGGGTGGGCGCCGGCGAGCCACACGCCGGTGCGGTAGAACTCGTCCAGGAGGAGGAAGTGCTGGGTGCTGCCGCTGTTTTCGCGCGTCACCGTGCCCTGTTCGCCGGCGCGGAAACGGGCCGTCTCCATGACGAAAAAGTGGATCTCCAGGCCGAATTCGCCAGCCCAGCGCTCCACCGCGGCGGCCTTCTCCCGCAGGGCCTCGTGGGCGGACTCGTCCAGGCCGCTGCGCAGGCACAGCCACACGTCCAGGTCGCTGCGGTGGGAGAAGGCAATGCTGCCGGCGCTGCCCATGAGGAACATGGCCTCGATGTCCAGGCGCCGCGCGGGGCGCGACTTGCTCCCCAGGTTGCCCAGCAGGCGCTGGGCGGCGGCGAGGGCGGCCTCCGCGGGTAGGTAATTGTAGATGCCGGCCGGAGGGCAGGGTTCCCGGTAGCCGGGCATCAGGGGATGGTGGAAGTGGAACAACAGGGGCAACAGCTCCACCACGTCCCGCTGGCGCGGGCGCAGAACGGCCTTGACTCGTTCCAGGCGCGCCGCGTTGAGGGCTACGAAGCGGTCGCGGATGGTGTCGATGTGGCCGTAGGGGTTGACCCGCGAGGGGGTGACGCTCATGCCTGCCTCGTTCTCGAACACTGGATGGAACCGGCCTTGCAGGGGCGCGACCGGGCAGGTCTAATATCGACCGGATCACTGGATTCTGTTGCCCGGGAGGGGGAATGTTCGCTGGCGTGCCGACCCAGGAGACGTTGTTGGAACTGTGCCGCGAGGCGCCCATGGCGGTGCTCCTCGCCGATAGCGCGGGGCGCTTGATGTGGGCCAGCGACCGGGCCTTCCAATGGTTGGAGGCGACGCCGGAGCCGGGTGAACCGGTGGAGGGGCTCTTGGAGCGCGGCCTGCGCCCGGTGCTGGGGGAGGCGAACCTGTTCCAGGGGGCGGACGGCCACTGGCTGCGCCAGTTCACCGCCCGTCTGGACAGGGACCGTTATGCCGTCTATCTGGTGGACGCCGAGGGCGAGCGCCAGGCGGCGGTGGACCGCCACGAGCTGTTGCGCACCCTGGAGTCGCAGCAGACCCGCGACCCCCTCACCGGCCTCTACAACCGCCCCATGCTCATGCTCCTGCTGGACGGCCAAGTGTCGCGCAGCCGCCGCTACGGCAACCCCCTGTCGGTGATGGTGCTGGAAGTGACCGAATGGTCGGCGCCGGTGGAGGCGGGCCGGGTGGTGGTGGCGGTGGGCCAGACCCTGCGCGATCAACTCCGCTGGGTGGACCAGATCGGGCGCCTCAGCGACCGCACCTTCCTGCTCATCCTGCCGGAGACGCCGGAGGCCTCGGCCTTCAAGCTGGCGGACAAGCTGCGGCGCATCCTCTCCGCCCTGGCCCTGGACGAGCGCCCCCTGGGGTTGACGGTGCGCACCGGGGTTTCCGGCTGGCACCGGGGCGACGACCTGCGCCGCCTACTGGCGCGTGCCGAGGAAGACCTGGCCCAGTCCGGCCAGGCAGCGGACTCCTGAAGGCGGATCAGCCCGCCGCCAGGCGCGCCCGCGCCCGCGCCGCCGCCGCCCGCACCTGTTCCGGAGCGGTACCGCCGATGTGGTTGCGCGCCGCTACCGAGCCCCCCAGGGTGAGGACCTCGAACACGTCCGCGTCGATGACCGGCGAGAAGCGGCGCAGCTCCTCCAGGCTCATGTCCGCCAGGTCCTTGCCGTGCACCACCCCGTACTGCACCGCCTTGCCCACCACCTCGTGGGCATCGCGGAAGGGCAGGCCCTTGCGCACCAGGTAGTCGGCCAGGTCGGTGGCGGTGGCGAAGCCGGCCAGGGCCGCCTCGCGCATGCGTTCGCGCTTGACCGTCAGCGCCCCCATCATGTCCGCATAGACCTTGAGCGAGCCCTTGAGGGTGTCCACCGCGTCGAACAGGGGCTCCTTGTCCTCCTGGTTGTCCTTGTTGTAGGCCAGCGGCTGGGCCTTCATGAGGGTGAGCAGGCCCATGAGGTGGCCATACACCCGCCCGCTCTTGCCGCGCACCAGCTCGGGCACGTCCGGGTTCTTCTTCTGCGGCATGATGGAGGAGCCGGTGCAGAAGCTGTCGGCCAGCTCGATGAAGTCGAACTGCTGTGAGGACCACAGGATCAGCTCCTCGGAGAAGCGCGAGAGGTGGGTCATCACCAGGCTCGCCGCGGCCAGTAATTCGATGACGAAATCCCGGTCGGAGACGGCGTCCAGGGAGTTCTCGCACACCCCGTCGAAGCCCAGCAGGGCGGCGGTGTACTCGCGGTCGATGGGGAAGCTGGTGCCGGCCAGGGCGGCGGCCCCCAGGGGCATGACGTTGACCCGCCGGCGGCAGTCGGCGAGGCGCGCCCGGTCGCGTTCGAGCATCTCGAACCAGGCCAGCATGTGGTGGCCGAAAGTCACCGGTTGGGCCACCTGCAAGTGGGTGAAGCCGGGCATGATGGTCTCCGCCTCGCGCTCGGCCAAGTCCACCAGGGCGGACTGCAGGCGATGGATCTCGGCACGGATGGCGTCGATCTCGTCGCGCAGGTAGAGGCGCAGGTCGGTGGCCACCTGGTCGTTGCGGGAACGGCCGGTGTGCAGCTTCTTGCCCGTCTCGCCGATGCGCTCGGTGAGGCGCGCCTCAATGTTCATGTGCACGTCTTCCAGGGCCACCGACCAGGGGAACTCGCCCGCCTCGATCTCCCGCTCGATGGCTTCCAGGCCCTCGACGATGGCGCGGCACTCCTCCTCGCTCAGCACCCCCACGTGGGCCAGCATGCGCGCGTGGGCGATGGAGCCCTGGATGTCGTAGTGGTACAGGCGCCGGTCGAAGTCCACCGAGGCGGTGAAGGCCTCGACGAAGGCATCGGTGGGCTGGGTGAAGCGCCCGCCCCAGGGCTTTTGTGTCCGCTCCTCGCTCATGTCGTCCTCGCGCAACCGGGAAAGGGCGGGAATTATAAGCCATCGCGCCCGCCGCCGGGATTTGCCAGCCCCCCGGCGGCGGCTTTAGCATGAAGGTTTTTCCGGGGAGGAAGACGTGGAGACGATACGCATCGCCACCCGCAAGAGCCCGCTCGCCCTGTGGCAGGCGGAGCACGTGGCCGAACGCCTGCGCCAGGCACATCCGGGCCTCACGGTGGAGCTGGTGAAAATGGTCACCCAGGGGGACAAGATCCTCGACACCCCCCTGGCCAAGGTGGGCGGCAAGGGCCTGTTCGTGAAGGAACTGGAGCAGGGGATGATGGAAGGGCGCGCGGACATCGCCGTGCATTCCATGAAGGACGTCCCCATGGACCTGCCCGAGGGCTTCGTCCTCGGCGCCGTGCTCAGTCGCGAGGACCCGCGCGACGCCTTCGTCTCCAACCGCTACGCCGCCCTCGACGAACTCCCCGAAGGGGCGGTGGTGGGCACCTCCAGCCTGCGCCGCCAATGTCAGCTGCGCGCCGCCCGCCCCGATTTGGACATCCGCGACCTGCGCGGCAACGTGGGCACCCGCCTGGGCAAGCTGGACGCCGGCGACTACGATGCCATCGTCCTCGCCTGCGCTGGCCTCAAGCGCCTGGGGCTGGAGGACCGCATCACCCAGGCCCTGGCCCCCGAGCAGAGCCTGCCGGCGGTGGGACAGGGGGCGGTGGGCATCGAATGCCGCGCCGACGACACCACCGTGCTGGACCTCGTCGCCCCCCTCGACGACCCCGACACCGCCGTGCGCGTGCGCGCCGAGCGGGCCATGAACCACCGCCTGGAAGGCGGCTGCCAAGTGCCCATCGCCGGCTACGCCGAACTGGAGCGCGGGGTGCTGCTGCTGCGCGGCCTGGTGGGCAGCGTCGACGGGCGCGAAGTGATCCGCGGCGACATCGCCGGCCGCCCCGAGGATGCCGAGCTGCTCGGCCGCACCCTCGCCGAGGACCTCCTCACGCGCGGCGCCGACCGCATCCTGGAGGCGGTGTACCGCCATGCCTGAAGGGGCGGACCTGCGCGGACTGGGGGTGGTGGTGACCCGCCCCGCCCACCAGGCCCGCGGTCTCGTCGAGGCCCTCGAGCGCGCCGGCGCCCGCCCCATCGCCTTCCCCGCCCTGGAGATCGTCCCCCCGCGCGACCTGGCCGCCCTGGACGCGGTCATCGACCGCCTGCACGAATACGACCTCGCCATCTTCATCAGCCCCAACGCGGTGGAGCACGCCGTCGGCCGCATCCGCGCCCGTCGCGGCGACCTCCCCGAGGGTCTGCGGGTGGCGGCGGTGGGGCGTGGCAGCGCCCGCGAACTCAAGCGCCTGGGGGTGGCGGCGGACATCGTCCCGCCGGCACGCGCCGACTCCGAGGCCCTCCTCGCCCTGCCCGAGCTGCAGGAAGACGCGGTGCGCGGGCGGCGGGTGATCATCTTCCGCGGCGAAGGGGGGCGCGAACTCCTCGCCGAGACCCTGCGCGCGCGCGGCGCCCGGGTGGACTACGGCGAGGCCTACCGGCGCGCCCGCCCCCAGGCGGACGTGGGCATGCTCCTGCGCCACTGGGCGCGGGGCGAGATCGACCTGGTCACGGTGACCAGCAACGAGGCCCTCACCAACCTCTTCGAAATGGTGGGGCAACTGGGGCGTCGCTGGCTGCGCGACACTCCCCTGGTGGTGACCGGCGAGCGCCAGGCGGCCCTGGCGCGGGAGCTGGGGATGCGCGGGGAGGTGCAGGTGGCCGGCGGCGCCGGCGACGAGCAACTGATGGCGGCCATCGCCGCCTGGGCGCGAGCACATCGAAAAGGGCAGGCCAAGGCATGAGTGGGAAAGACGAAAAAGAACGGCCGGACGACGAGACACCGGCGACGGGGGAGGGAAACACGGCGGCGCAGGCCCCGGCGGGCGAAGGCCCGGAAAAGGCCCCGGCACAAGTCCCGGAACAGGCCGCGCCGCAGGAGAAAAAGAAAAAAGCGGGGGGACGACGAAACAAGGCGCCGAAGGCGGAGGCCGCGTCCACCGGCGAGGGGGGTGACCAGGCGCCACCACCCTCGAAAGGGGCGGCGCAGCGCCCGTCGGCGGCTTCGTCCAGCGGCAAGGGCCCGTGGGCGATCGCCGTCCTCGCCCTCCTGTTCACCCTCCTGGTGGCCGCCGGCGGTACCTGGTTCTGGTGGCAGGACCAGCTCCGCCGCCAACAGATGGACCAGCGCCTGGCGCAGATGGACCAGCGCATCGAACAGGCCCCCGCCGCCACCGACCTCCAGGCCCTGGCGGCGCGCCTGGAGGAGCTGGGCCAGCGCCTCGACCAGGTGGACCGCCTGAGCACCGAGGTGATGGATCTCAAGCGCCAGACGGCCGAGGCGGAGGCACGCATGCAGGCGGCCCTGGACCGCCTCTACCAGCGCATGGGCCGCTCCAGCGTGGACTGGATCCTGGCGGAAGCGGAATACCTCCTGCGCCTGGCCAACGAACGCCTGCAACTGGCGCACGACCCGGACACCGCCCGCGCCGCCCTGCAGGCCGCCGACGACCGCCTGGCGGCCCTCGACGACCCCGTCCTGCAACCGGTGCGCGAGGCCATCGCCCGCGAGATCGCCGCCCTGGAAGCCCTCCCGCGGGTGGACGTGGCCGGCCTCGCCGCGCGCCTGGACGCCCTCGCCGGGCAAATAGAGAAGCTGCCCCTGGCGCACCGCTACCTGCCCCCCGAACCCCTCGCCGGCGGTGACGCCGGCGAGACGACCGCCACCGGCGAAGGGCCCTGGTGGGAGCGGGCCTGGGAGCGCCTCAAGGACACCATCGCCGACCTGGTGGTGGTGCGTTACAACGAGCAGCCGGTGGCCCCCCTGCTGGCCCCGGACCAGGTGAGCGCCCTGCGCCAGGGGTTGGTGCTGGAGCTGGAACTGGCGCGCGCCGCCCTGGTGCGCGGCGACGAGGCCCTCTACCGCCAGAGCCTGGAGCGCACCGCGCGCCTGGTACGCCAGTACTTCGACCCCGAAGACGCCGCCACCGCCGCCCTCCTCCAGACCCTCGACGAACTGGCCGGACAACGGATCCGGGTGACCTACCCGGACCTCTCCGAGTCCCTGCGCCGCCTGCGCGAGGCCAAGGCGCGCATCGGCGGCGACGGCGGGGAGGCCGCGCCGTGAAGCGCATCATCGGACTCGCCCTCGTCCTTCTCCTGGGCGTGGCGGTGGCCCTGGGGCTGCGCTATGACCGCGGCTACGTCCTCATCGGCTACGGCCACTGGACGGTGGAAACCACCCTCACCGTCTTCCTCCTCGCCCTCATCCTCCTGTTCGCCCTCCTCTACGCCTTGGCGCGCCTGTGGCACGCCCTGCGCGTCTCCCCCCGGCTCATGGCCCGGCACCGCGAACGGGCCAAGGAGAAACGCGCCGAGAAGGCCCTGGAGCAGGGCCTGGTGGCGGAGGTGGAGGGGGACTTCCGACGCGCCGAGCGGGCCCTGGCGGCGCGCGCCGACGACAGCCCGACGCCGGTGGTCTTCTACCTGGCCGCCGCCTGGGCGGCCCAGGAGCAGGGCGCCACCGACCGCCGCGACGACTACCTGCGCCGCGCCCTCGCCCGCGCGCCCAAGGCCGCGGTGGCCATCCGCCTCGTGCAGGCGCGCCTGCAGATGGCCGGCGGCGAACTGGAAGCGGCCCTCGCCACCCTCGACGAGCTGCGCCGCAAGGCCCCCAAGAACCCGCAAGTGCTGCGCCTGCTGGCGGAGCTCTACCAGCGCCTGCCCGACTGGAACGCCCTCGTCCACCTGATCCCCGAGCTGCGCCGGCGCAAGGTGTTCCCCGAAGACCGGCTGGTGGACCTGGAGGCGCGCGCCTACGGCGAGCTGGTGCGCGAATGCACCGAACGGGGGGACCTGGACCGCCTGCACGCCGTGTGGGCGGGCATGCCCCGCCCCCTGCGCTATCGGGAAGACCTCCTCGCCCGTTACACCAGCGCCCTCATCGAGGGCGGCGAGGGGATGGCGGTGGCCGCCCTCCTGGGCGACGCCCTGGAACGGCGCTGGTCGGCGCGCCTGGTGTACCTCTACGGCCTCATCGACGGCCACGGGGTGCAGGAACGATTGAGGCGGGCCGAAGGCTGGCGCAAGGCGCACGAGCACGACCCCGTCCTCCTCCTCACCCTGGGGCGGCTGTGCCTGGCCCTGGAGTTGTGGGGCAAGGCGCGCGCTTACTTGGAGGCCGCCTGCGAGCGCGGCCGCCTGCCCGAGGCCCATTGCCTGCTGGCGCGCCTCCTGGAACGGGCCGGCGAGGAAGCGGTGGCGCATCGCCACTGGCGCGAGGGCCTGGAACTGGCGGTCGAGGAGGAACGCCGGCGCTGGCTGCGGGGGGAAGTGACGGCGCAGCCCGGCCTGCCCATCCCGCGTCCCGATCAGTTGCCATCGGTGGCCGGCTCGAAGGAATCGTAGAAGAGCCGTTCGGACGGCAGGCCGTGGGCCGGGAACAACGCCCGCCCGGTCGCCACCATGGCCGGCGGGCCGGCCATGTAGAGGTCGAAACCGGACAGATCGGACAGATCCGCCACCACCGCCTCGGTGACCAGGCCGGTGCGACCCTGCCAACGGTCCTCCGGAGCCGGGTGGGAGAGCACCGGCACGTAGCGCAGCCCGGGCAGGGCCTCGCGCCAGGCGATGGGCAGGTCCGGCAGATACAGGGCCGCGCGGTCACGGGCGCCGCGGTACAGATGGATGGGGCGCGAGAGGCCGCGGCGGATGGCGTGTTCGACCATCGCCTTGATGGGCGCGAAGCCGGTGCCGCCGGCGACGAACACCCAGGGCCGGTCGCCATCCTCGCGCAGGTGGAAGTCCCCCAGGGGGCCCTCGATGCGCAACAACGCCCCCTCCGAGAGGCCGTCGAAGACCTGGGACGTGAAGAAGCCGCCGGGGCGGCGGCGGACGTGCAGCTCCAGGAGCGCGTCCTCCTCCGGCGGGTTGGCGAGGGAGAAGCCCCGCCGGCGGCCATCGGGGAGGACGATGTCGATGTACTGGCCGGCCCGGTGCCCCAGGCGCCGGCCCTCCGGCAGGCGCAGCCACAGGCGCATCACCTCGGGCGCCAGGCGTTCCTTGCGCACCACCTGGCAGGGCAAGGTGCGCGGGAGCGGGGCGACCGCCGCGCCGGCCGCGGTGCGCACGGTGAGATCGCTGCGCGGCACGGCCAGGCAGGGCAAAAAGGCGTCCGCCTCGTCCGCGGGCAGAGCCGACGGCGGGCCGTCGGGGTAGTCCACCGAGCCGGAGAGGAGGCGCGCCTTGCACGCCCCGCAAATGCCGTTGCGGCAGCCATAGGGAAGGGTGAGACCCTGGCGCAGGGCGGCTTCGAGCACGGTTTCGCCGTCCACCACCCGAAAGGTGCGACCGGCCGGAATCAAGGTGATATCGAAAGGCATGGGGCGGTCTGTCGTTATCGTTGTCTGCGGAACCATTCTGGAGCATTCGCACGGCCGAGAAAACATTGAAAGAATCGGTATTTATCGTCGGCTGCGGTGACGTGGGCGAACGCCTGGGCAGGCGCCTGGCGGCGAGTGGTCACCCCGTCACCGCATTGGTGCGCGACCCGGCCCGGGCGCGCCGCCTCGCCGCCCAGGGGATGAGCGTGGTGTGCGCGGACCTGGACCGCCCGACACACCTGGCGGCGGTACACGCCCAGTGGCTGTTCTATCTCGTCCCGCCCCCGTCCCAGGGGCTGGGGGATCCGCGCCTGGGGCGTTTCCTCGCACTGCAGGCGATGGATCCGCCCCCCGTCTTCGTCCTGGTGAGCACCACCGCGGTGTACGGCGACGTCGGCGGCGCCTGGGTATCCGAGACGCGCCCGCCGGCCCCGGTCAGCGAGCGCGGGCACCGGCGCCTGGACACGGAGCACCGGGCGCAGCGGGCGGCTCGCGAATGGGGCAGCCGCCTGGCCATCTTGCGGGTGGCGGGCATCTACGGACCGGGGCGCCTGCCGCGCGCGCGCCTGGAGCGGGGTGAGCCGGTGCTGGCCCCGGAGCACAGCCCGCCCTCCAACCGCATCCACGTGGACGACCTGGTGGACGCCTGCATCGCCGCCGCCCAACGGGGCGAGGGGGTGTACAACGTCGCCGACGGCCATCCCACCCCCATGGCCGACTACTTCGACCGCTGCGCCGACCTCCTCGGCCTGCCCCGCCCGCCGCGCATCGACATGGAAACGGCGCGCATGCGCCTCTCGCCGGCCATGCTCGACTATCTGAACGAATCCCGCCGCATCGACAATCGGCGTCTCCTTCGCCTTCTCGGCCGCCCCCTGCGCTACCCGGACCTCGCCTCCGGCCTACCCACCTGCCGCGATTGAGAACACCGTAGCGGCGAGTGCCCTACCCGGCTAAGCTGGCAGATCCCTGCCGGACAAGGAGGTGAGAGGATGAAAAAGCTTTTGATTTCAACGGCAGTTTTTCTGATTCTCGCGGGCGCTGCGCCGGCTGGCGCAGCGGTCTCCGTGCCGCCCATGACCACCCGCGCCGGCGGGGTGGTGATCCTGGTGTGCAACGAGGACCCGTCCCGCAGCCCGGTGTATCTGCCGGCCCTGCCCTGGGACCCGGCACTGGTGAGCTGGGCCACCCGGCGGGCCGCTTACGTACGGGAACTGGATCTGCAAACCCTCCTGCGCGAGCCGGGGGAGCGCTACCGGCTCCTGCAGGGTCTGGTGGAGGCCAAGTTTCGGCTGGAGCTGGCACGCATCGCCCTCATGGCGCACCGCTACGACGAGGTCCTGGAGCACTGGGAGAAGGCTGCCCAGGCGGCGCGCCAAGTGCGATGGGAAGGCACGGAACGGTTGTTCGGCGAGGCGGCAACGCAGGCCCTGAAGACGGACCTGGAGCGCCAGCAGGCCGGCAATCCCTGCGGCCTGGTGGGGGCCCGCGAGCGCCTGGAGGCCGCCTACGGGAAACTGGCCGCGCTCATCGAAACGGGCAAGTAAAGGGCGTTCACGCCGGGGGGACGGTCCGGGCGGCCCGCCCCACGGTGTTCTAGGCTCAAAGCACGGCGAAACGGGCGAGAGAACGGCGATGACCTCCTCCACGGCGGACAAGGCCACCGACGACTATCAAGGCCAACCCCCCCACCAGACCCTTACCGACCTACAGACCGACTTGGAGACGGGCCTGGGCGGGCACGAAGCCCAGCGGCGCCTGCAACGATACGGGCCCAACGAGGTGGAGGAAAAGGAGGAGCCCCTCTGGCACCGCATCTTCCGCCGCTTCTGGGGACCCATCCCGTGGATGATCGAGACCGCCGCCGTCCTCTCCGCCCTGGTGGGCAAGTGGGAGGACTTCACCATCATCGTCGTCATGCTGTTGGTGAACGCGGGCCTGGACTTCGCCCAGGAGCACCGCGCCCTGAACGCCCTCAAGGCCCTCAAGGCGCGCATGGCCGGCCGTGCCCTGGTGCTGCGGGACGGGCGCTTTCGCCACGTCCCCGCGCGCGAGCTGGTCCCCGGCGACATCGTCAAGCTCAAGATCGGCGACCTCGTCCCCGCCGACGTGCAACTGGTGCAGGGAGACTACCTGCTCATCGACCAGTCCGCCCTTACCGGCGAGTCCCTGCCGGTGTCCAAAAAGCCGGCGGAAGTGGCCTACGCCAACACCGTGGTCAAGCAGGGGGAAATGCTGGCGGTGGTGGTCAACACCGGGCCGCGCACCCGCTTCCAGTCGGTGGTCTCCCTGGTGGCCGAGGCCGGCCTGCACGAGCGCAGCCACTTCCAGCGGATGGTCATCCACATCGGCAACTATCTGATCCTCATCACCGTGGCGCTGGTGATACTCATCGTCATGGTGGCCCTGTTCCGCCACGAGCCGTTCCTGGAAATCGCCCGCTTCGCCCTCGTGCTCACCGTCGCCTCCATCCCCGTGGCCCTGCCGGCGGTGCTCTCGGTGACCATGGCGGTGGGGGCCATGAACCTGGCGCGCCACAAGGCCATCGTCTCCAAACTGTCGGCCATCGAGGAACTGGCGGGGGTGGACGTGTTCTGCTCCGACAAAACCGGCACCCTCACCCAGAACCGCATGACGGTGGCCGAGCCCAAGGTGCTGGACGGCTTCCAGGAACGCGACCTGTTCCTCTACGCCGCCCTCGCCTCGCGGGAGGAAAACCGCGACCCCATCGAGCTGCCCCTGTTCAACTACCTCGTCGAACACTTCCCCGACCTGGACTGGCGTGCCTGGGAGCAGCGGGAGTTCACCCCCTTCGATCCCATCCGCAAGCGCGCCGAGGCGGTGGTGGAGAAGGATGGCGAGCACCTGTGGGTGAGCAAGGGCGCGGCGCAGGTGCTCATGGAGCTGTGCGAGTTGTCCGACGAGGAGCGGCGCGCGGTGCAGGAACTGGTGGACCTGCTCGCCAGCAAGGGCTACCGCACCCTGGCGGTGGCGGTACGGCGCCTGGACGACGGCGAGGAGAAGCCCCGCCTGGTGGGCCTGATCCCCCTGTTCGACCCGCCCCGGGAGGACTCCCAACAGGTCATCGCCGACATGCAGGCCTACGGCGTGCAAGTGAAGATGATCACCGGCGACAACGCCGCCATCGCCCGCGAGATCGGTCGCATGCTGGGCCTGGGCGAGCGCACCCTGCGCGCCTCGCAGATCGCCGGCGGGGCGGCGGAGGAGTTGCTGGGCCTCATGCAGGCCCTCACCAC
Source organism: Gammaproteobacteria bacterium (assembly GCA_015491615.1). Lineage (GTDB taxonomy): Bacteria > Pseudomonadota > Gammaproteobacteria > S012-40 > S012-40 > S140-43. The sequence continues at coordinate 18,125 of WFVN01000220.1, read as the reverse complement.
CGCCATCTACCACCGCTTCCAGCCGGAAGTGCCCCTGGCGGAGGCCCGACGCTTCGCCGAGGGGGTGATGGACGAGCTGCGCAGGCTGTTCGACGTGTCGGTGCTGGACCAGGAGTTCCTGCGCGTGCACGAATCCGCTCTGGTGCGCCTCATCGAACAGGCGGACATCATCGCCGAGGTGGTGCCGGAGGACAAATACCAGATCGTGGACACTCTGCAGAAGGGCGGCCACATGGTGGGAATGACCGGCGACGGGGTCAACGACGCCCCCGCCCTCAAGAAGGCCGACTGTGGCATCGCCGTCTCCAACGCCACCGACGCCGCCCGCGCCGCCGCCGACATCATCCTCACCGCCCCCGGGCTGGGGGTGATCAACCGCGCCATCCAACAGGCACGCATCACCTTCGAGCGCATGAAGTCGTACGCCATCTACCGCATCGCCGAGACCATCCGCATCATCCTGTTCATGGCCCTGTCCATCCTGGTGTTCGACTTCTATCCCATCACCGCCATCATGATCATCCTCCTGGCGCTGCTCAACGACATCCCCATCCTCGCCATCGCCTACGACCGTACCAAGATCGACCGGCATCCGGTACGCTGGAACATGCCCGAGCTGCTCACCGTCTCCACCGTGCTGGGGATCAGCGGCGTGGTGTCCTCGTTCCTGTTGTTCTACTACCTCCAGACCCACGGCATCCCCGAGGGGGAGATCCAGACACTCCTGTTCCTCAAGCTCATCATCGCCGGCCACTCCACCCTTTACGTCATGCGCGCCGAAGGGTGGCTGTGGGAGAAGCCGTGGCCCGCGCCCCTCCTGTTCTGGGCCACCACGGGCACGGAGATCCTGGGCACCCTCATCGCCGTGTACGGCGTCTTCGTCACCCCCATCGGCTGGGGAGCGGCCTTGGGCGTCTGGGCTTACGCCCTGGCCTGGATGCTGGTCAACGATGCGGTCAAAATTTGGACCTACCGCCTCCTGCGGCGTGAAGGGGTAGTGGAAGCCACGGGGTTGCCCAGGCCATGAAGGTACCGTCTGCCAACAGCATCGGGCCTGGCAGGGCCGGAAGATCGAAGCCGTCCTGAACACACCGGTCGGCACTGGGAATTCGTAATCTCCGGGGCATGCTCCGACGACGAGGCATCCCGCGCCGAACGCTCTCCGTTACCGCGACGCCACGCGAAATCCGGCCACCCGACCAGGACCCTCCCCCCTCGTCGAATCGAACGGGGGGCAGGTCTGCAAACTAAAAGGGGCCGGCATCTCGCCGGCCCCGCTGTTCGCTCAGAATTGTTACGCCGGATTCACTCCACGCGCAAGAGGGGCCAGCGACGCAGGTACTCCCGATCGTTCTCTTCCACCACGCCCAACTGCCAGGGGCCGCGGGTCTTGGCATGCTCGATGGCACCCTGGATCTCCTCGGGGGTGGCGTTGCGGTCTACCCGCAGGCGCTGACCGGGATAGATGAGATCGGCGTCGACGATCTGATCCTGGTTGGCCCGGTAGAGCAACGGCCACAGGTAGGGATCGTCGTAGATCTTTCCGGAGGCGGCGATGTCCCACAGGTTGTCACCAGGCTGCACCACGTACACCTCGGGTTGACGGGCCTTCACCGCCGTCACCAGGGGGGCGATGAGTTCGTAGGCGCGCTTGCCCCGGCCGGCCTGGTAGGCCTGCTCCGCCTCGGACAGGCGCGCCGCCTCCCCTGGCGTCATGCGCCCGCGCAGGCCCTGGGCCTCCTCGATGAGGGGGCGGGCCTTGTTCAGGTAGTACTGGTTGATGGTCGCCTCGGCAGCGTGCCGGGCCTCCTCGGCCAATTGTTTGGCGCGGCCGTAGTCGCCGGCGGCGAAGGCCTCCTCGGCGGCCTGCAGTTTGGCCTCGGCCTCGCCCACCGGTACGCCCAGTTCCCTGGCCTCGCGGATCTTCTCCCGCGCCGCCTGGATGGCCTCCTGGGCCTCGGCGCGGGCGGCCAGCTCCTCAGGGCTGGGCCCGCTCGGTTGCGCGGCGGTAGGTGTCACCTCTACGGTGGGGGGTTGTTCCTTGGGGGTACTGGCACAGCCGGCGACCACGGTCAACACGGCAGCGGCCATCAGCAACCGCATGTTGTTGTTCTCGGTCATCCCTACATCCTCTCCTCAGACATGACGTGTTTTTCGTTGCGCAGGCGCACTTCGAGTCTAGTCCATCCTCGGACCGGACGCTCTCAGGGCCTGCTCGCGCGCGCGGATGGCCGCTTCCTTGGCCATCTGGGCATGCTCGCGGGCGCGCTTGTAGAAACCGTCCTCCAGGTCCCGGTCGGCACGCTCCAGCCACGCCTCCGCCTCCCGCAACGCCTGGGGGGCCTTGCGGTCCGCCCCCACCTCGCGGGCGGATTCCAACGCTTGACGGGCATCGCTCATCTCCTGCACCGGAAAGGCGACGCAGGCGCTGAGCAGGACGGCGACGGCGAGGGCCGCCCAGAGGCGGCGGTTCGGCTTCATGGCGGTTAGAATCGGGTGTTGTTGTCGGCGGTGGACGATCTCCCCGCCGGCTAGCTTGCCCAGCCCGCATCGTCACTGTCAAGGCGTCGGGCCGGGCTCCGTTCCCGGAGGACTTGCCCATGTACGAGGTCTTGATCTTGTTCTATTCCCGCCACGGGGCCACCCACGAAATGGCCCGCCACGTCGCCCGGGGTGTGGAGTCGGTGGCGGACGTCCAGGCAGTGTTGCGCACGGTGCCGCCGGTCTCTCCGGAAACGGAGGCCACGCGCCCGGAGATCCCCGAGTCGGGCCCGCCCTACGCGGAGCTGGAGGATCTGCGCCGCGCCGACGGCCTGATCTTGGGCAGCCCCACCCGCTTCGGCAACATGGCGGCGCCGTTGAAGCACTTCATCGACCACACCTCGCCCCTGTGGCTGTCGGGGGATCTGGTGGGCAAGCCGGCGGCGGTGTTCACCTCCACCGCCAGCCTCCACGGGGGCCAGGAGAGCACCCTCCTGTCCATGATGCTGCCCTTGTTGCACCACGGCATGGTCTTGGTGGGCCTGCCCTACAGTGAGGCACGCCTCAACACCACCACCAGCGGCGGTACGCCCTACGGGGCCTCCCATTGGGCCGGGGCGGACGGCAAACGACTCCTGGACGAGGACGAACAGGCCCTGTGCCAGGCCCTGGGACGGCGGGTGGCGGAACTGGCCCGCCGTCTCGGGCACGGTCAGGACTGATCGAACAGGCCCGCCTGTACCTGCCACTGGGGATGACGGGCGAGAAAGGCGCTGACGAAGGGGATGGTGAGGGCCCGCCGGGCGGCGAGGGAGGCCTGGTCCAAAGCCTCCAGGAGACGCACCAAGGTGGCCATGTCACGGGGGCAGCGGCGCAGCAGGTAGTGGGCCGTCTCCGCCGGAAGTAACAGGCCCCGCAGGCGGGCCAGGTGGACGAGGGCGGCCGCCTTGTCCTCGTCGGACAGGGGCGAAAGGCGCAGTACCAGTCCCCAACCCAGGCGCGAGCGCAGATCGGCCAGGCGCAATGGCAGCGCGCCAGGGGCGGCACTGCCGCTCACCAGCAGGCGCGCGCCGCCCTCCCGGCAACGGTTGTAGAGGTGGAACAGGGCTTCTTCCCACGGCCCTTCGCCGGCCACCACGTCGACGTCGTCGATGGCCAGCAGGGCCAAGCGTTCCAAGCCCTCCAAAACCTCGGGCGGCGGCCGGTCTCCGTCGCCCAGGGGTAGATAGAGGGTGGTGTGCCCCGCCTCGGCGGTGGCGCGGCAGGTGGCCTGCAGGAGGTGAGAGCGGCCGCTCCCCGCCCCCCCCCACAGATAGATCGGTCCCTCCGTCTCCCCACGGGCCAGGGTCTGGAGATGGGCGACCACCTCGCCGTTGGATCCAGGGTGGAAGCTGTCGAAACGGGCATGGTCGTCGAGGGCGAGGCGCAGAGGGAGCTGTTCGGCCATGGCCTCAGGGAGCATATAGGCGGCTGTTGAGGTAACGCTCGTGGGCGTAGCGCAAGATCACCATCACCACCGCCGCCACCGGGAGGGCGAGAAGGACACCGAAAAAGCCGAACAGTTGGCCGCCGGCAAGAACGGCGAAGATCACCGCCACTGGATGGAGACCGATACGGTCCCCCACCAGCAGGGGGGTGAGGACCATCCCTTCCAGGGCCTGCCCGACGGCGAACACCGCCGCCACCGGCAAGAGCATGATCGGATCCTGGAACTGGAGCAGGGCAGCGACACCGGCGAGAGTGATCCCCACCAGAAACCCCAGGTAGGGTACGAAGCTCACCAGACCCGACACCAGCCCCACCAGGAGGGCGAAATCCAGTCCCACCAAGGTCAGGCCCACGCTGTATATCAGGGCGAGGGCGGTCATCACCAGCAGTTGACCGCGCAGGAAGGCCCCGAGGACCTGGTCCGAGTCGCGTGCCAGGCGCACCACCGTGGGTTCCACGCGGCGCGGGAGCAATTCACGGATGCGTGCCACCATGAGGTCCCAGTCGCGCAGGAGATAGAAGGTGATGACCGGAATGAGAACCAGATTGGCCAACCAGCCCAGCAGGGCCAGGCCCGATTTGGACACCGCCGCCACCACTCCCTTGGCCACACCGCCGGCCTCACGCCAATGCTGGGCGAGAATCTGCGGCAGAGCCCCCAGATCCTCCAGTTCCGCTTTCAAACCGAGGGTGTTTTCCAACCAAGGAAAGACGCTCGCCTGGATGCGCGCCCAGTATTCGGGCAGACGCGCCACCAATTTCGTCATCTGCGCCTCCACCAAGGGAAGCAGCACCAGAACGATCAGCGCCAGGGCAGCGAAGATGACGAGGAACACCAGGGTCACCGCCGACCAGCGGGGCAGGCGTCGCTCCAGGCGGTCCACCAACGGGTCGCCCATGTAGGCCAGGAGAGCGGAAACGGCGAAGGGGGTGAGCACCGGGGCGAGGAGATAGAGGAGACCGCCCAGGGCCAACAAGCCGAACAACAAGAACAGACGTTGGCCGTCGCTCATCGCACCCCCCGTTTGGCCTGCCAGGCCCGCCACCCCCATACCAGTACGTAGCCCAGGCCGCTGGCCACGGTGGTGGCGAACACCGTCCAGAACAAGGCCCCGAGCACCGGGAAGGGCAACCACCCCAAAACCTGGTTCAGCACCACCACCAGCACGAGGACGATCTGCAAAGTGGTGTTGAGCTTGCTGAGGACACTGGGAGCCATCTCGTAGGGGCCGATCCAGAAATGATAGGCCAGCGCCCCGGCGACGATCACCAGGTCACGCCCCAGCACCGCCACTACCAACCACCAGGGAAGGAGATCCAAGGCCCCGAGGACCAGATAACAACTCACCAGCAGGAGCTTGTCGGCGGCCGGGTCCAGTACCGAGCCCAGGCGCGAGCTCCAACCGTAACGCTTGGCCAGCCAGCCGTCCAGGCCGTCGCTGATTCCGGCCACGGCGAACAACACCAGCGCCCAATCGAAGGCTCGATTCATGAGCAGGGCGATGATGGGGACCACCAGCAGGATGCGCAATACGGTGATCAGATTGGGGATCTGCGAGCGGTCCAGCTTCATGGAGGCAATAGACGGTAGGCCGGCTCGTCCGGATCGGGCGACGCCCCCGGTGCAGGCACCAATACGCTGCCCAGGGCGATGGCCCGGGTCAGGCCCTCGAGGTCGCTGCGCAGGCGCACGTCCAAGCCCAGGCGCCCCCCTTCCACCACCACCGGCGCCACCCGCTCCACCATGGACAGACCGGCCAGGTAGCGGCCGACGCGGGCGTAGTCCGCCAGGGCCACGGCGCCGGTCACCCACAGGCGCACCACGGCGCTCTCCCCGGGGCGCTGGGCGTAGCGGGCGGCGAGGCCGTCGGCGGCCCGCTCCACCCCCTCGCCGGCGACCCAGTCCAGATCGCCGCGCGCCTGCCAGTGGTCGATCACCCGCTCCCCCTCCAACAACTGCCAACGGCCGATCCACTCCGTACCCACGAAATCCCGGTACAGGCGCCCCACCAGTACCGCCTCGGGGGCGTAACGCTGCGAGGCACGAACGATGCGGTCGGTGAAGCCGGCCCAGACATCGGTCACGCCGAGGGCCATCTGGTCCTCCAGGTCGAGGAGGGGGAAGGCCAGGGGCAGGGCCCGCTCCCGCGCTTGCGCTTCCATCGCCGCCACCGCCGGATGGCCGCTGTCGCCGTTGAGGAGACGCCGTTCGCCTCCCTCCTGTACCACCAACCACACCAGAGTCAGGGGGCGGGTGCGCCCCCACAAGGCCAGCTCCTGCTCGATGAGGGCGCGGCGCACCGCGCGGGCGTCGAAGCGGACTTCCAGGAAGAGCCCTTCCGGGGTCTCCCGGTAGCGGTAGCTCTGCACGAAACGGGGAGCCTGCTGCAAGAGGGGTTGGGCACGTGCGTCACGGAGCACGGCACGACCCGCACCGACGCGCACCAACAGGCGGGAGAAAGCGGCGTAGAGGGCGCCCTCGCGTTCCATGTCTCCCTGGCCGTTGACCGGCACCGAAACCTGGAAGAGCCCTTTCACCTGCACCGCCGCAACGGGTGTGGCGAGACACAGCAGGAGGATGGCGAGAAGGGCACGGCGCATGGGCGGGACGGGCATGACCATGGGGCGCCTACCTTACCACAGCCCCCCGGATTCCTTTATACTTGCGCCCCCGTCAAAAACGGAGACGTCGTGGCCAAGACCCCCATCAGCTACCGCGACGCCGGCGTGGACATCGACGCCGGCAACCGCCTCGTGGACCTCATCAAGCCCATCGCCGAACGCACCCGGCGCGACGGCGTCCTCGCCGGCCTGGGCGGGTTCGGCGCCCTGTTCCAGATCCCCCAAGGGCGTTACGAAGACCCGGTGCTGGTGTCCGGCACCGACGGGGTAGGCACCAAGCTCAAGCTGGCCTGGCAGATGGGCCGCCACGACACCATCGGCATCGACCTGGTGGCCATGTGCGTCAACGACATCCTGGTGGCCGGCGCCGAGCCCCTGTTCTTTCTCGATTACTTCGCCACCGGCCGACTAGACCTGGATACCGCGCGCGCAGTGGTGGAAGGCATCGGTCGCGGCTGCGAGCTGGCCGGCTGCGCCCTCATCGGCGGGGAGACGGCGGAGATGCCCGGCCTCTATGGCGACGGCGAATACGACCTGGCCGGCTTCTGCGTCGGCGTGGTGGAGCGCGGGGAGATCCTCGACGGCTCGCGCGTGCGCGCTGGCGATCGCCTCATCGGCATCGCCAGCTCCGGCCCCCATTCCAACGGCTACTCCCTCATCCGCAAGCTCATCGAGGTGAGCGGCGCCGACCTCCACCAACCCTTCCACGGCACCACCCTGGGGGAGGCTCTTCTCGCCCCCACCCGCATCTACGTCAAGCCGGTGCGGCGCTTGATGGAGAAGATGCGCCTGCACGCCCTCGCCCACATCACCGGCGGCGGCCTGCTGGAGAACCTGCCCCGCGTCCTGCCCGCCCATCTCAAGGCGGACATCGACGGTCGCGCCTGGCCGCGCCCGCCGGTGTTCCAGTGGATCCAGGAGACCGCCACCCTCCCCGACGAGGAGATGTACCGCACCTTCAATTGCGGGGTGGGGATGGTGGTGGTGGTGAACAAGTGCGACGCCCCCCGTGCCCTGCGCCACCTCCGTGAAGCGGGGGAGACGGCCTGGGACATCGGCGTCGTCGCCGAGCGGGGCGAGGACGAGCCGGCGGTGGTGGTGCACCCGTGAAGGACCCCCTGCCCATCGTCGTCCTCGTCTCCGGCAGCGGCAGCAATCTGCAGGCGATCATGGACGCCATCGCCGCCGGCGAGCTGCCCGCCCGCATCCAGGCGGTGATCAGCAACCGCCCCGGGGTGCGCGCCCTAGAACGGGCCCAGCACGCCGGCATCGCCACCGAGGTGGTGGACCATACCGCCTACGACAGCCGCGAGGCCTACGACCAGGCCCTGATGGCCGCCATCGACCGGCACCGCCCGGCCCTGGTGGTGCTGGCCGGCTTCATGCGCATCCTCACCCCCGAATTCGTGCGCCACTACCGCGGCCGCCTGCTCAACATCCACCCCGCCCTGCTGCCGCGCCACAAGGGTCTCGACACCCACCGCCGCGCCCTCGAGGCGGGCGATACGGAACACGGTGCCACCGTCCATTTTGTCACCGAGGAGCTGGACAGCGGCCCGCCCATCGTCCAGGCGCGCGTGCCCGTGCGCCCCGACGACACCCCCGAGACCCTGGCCGCGCGGGTGCTGGAAAAGGAACACCGGATCTATCCCCTGGCCATCCGTTGGTTCGCCGAGGGACGATTGCGTGAAAGAGATGGACGGGCCGTATTGGACGGCCGCCCCCTGGACGAACCGGTCGTCGTCGATCCGTGACCCCCGCCTGCCGCCCTCCCGCCGGTCCCGCCCTGTGGGGTCCGCCCCTGGCCTTCCTGGGGGCCGCCCTGGCGGTGTGGGCAATGGACTGGAACGCCCCCCTGTTCCTGTGGCTCAACCACCTCGGTGGCGGCGACCCCGTCTGGGGTGGAGTGACCCTGTTCGGCGAGCCTCTCACCATCCTTGCCCTCGGCCTGGTATGTTATCTGCGCCGCCCACAAGCCGGCTGGTCGCTTATTCTCGGCGGCCTGGTGGCGGCGCTGGTGGTGAACGGCCTCAAAGAGCTCCTGGGTCTGCCGCGCCCCCTCTCCGTACTGCCGCCGGAGACGGTGCAGGTGGTCGGCCAGGCCCTCCACTGGCGGGCCATGCCCTCTGGTCACACCGCCACCGCTTTCCTGTTCGCCGCAGTGGTCTTCTGGTGCGCCGACCTGCGTCCCCTGAAAGCCGCTACCCTGGCCCTGGCGATCCTCGCTGGGTTGTCGCGGGTGATGGTGGGAGCCCATTGGCCCCTGGACGTCCTCGCCGGCGCCGCTCTGGGATGGTTGTTGGGGGCCCTGGGGGTGTGGATGGCGACGCGCCTGCCCGCCCTTTACCGCCCCGCCGGCCTGCGGCTGGGTGGCGCCATCCTCGCCTTTGCCGCCGTCGCCCTGTTTTTCTACCCCAGCGGTTACCCGGAGGCCCTCGCTTTGCAACGGGCCGTGGCGGTGGCCGTTCTGGTCCTTGCGGGCTTTTTCCTCTGGCACCGCCGGCGCGCTTGATTTTAAAGACGCAGCAACACCACTCCGCCCCGCCGGTAGAGTACCTGCGCCTGCGGCCAGTCACCTGCGTGCCCCACGTCGGTGAGGATCACCTCTCCCGGTCGCGGCGCGCGACGGGGGGTCACCGCCCGGCGGTAGAAACTGAAGCTGGGCCAGTGTACCCGGTACTGGACCACCGAAGGATATCCCTGGGCGCGGACGAGGAGGGCCGCCTCCTTCACCGGCCCCTGGATCATCTCCCCCACGGCGGGGATGAAAAAGCCCGCCAACACCAGCACTCCCGCCGGGCCGGCCAGCAGCAGGCGCAGGTCCACCGGCCATCGACGCAGGGCCATCAACACCCCCACGATGACCAATGCCAGGGTGCAGGCGATGAGGTAGCGGGGGCCAAAATAGGCGTCGTGCTCGGCCAGGGCGGCGCGATAGAAAGGGTCGACCACCTCGATGCCGTCGAGGATCCAGGGCACCGCCAGCAGGGCCCCCAGCCACAACGCTGCCGGCAACAGGGCCCAGAACCCCGAGCGCAAACGCGACAGATGGATGGCCATGAGGGCCACCACGCCGGTGAGGCCGTAATTGACGTAGTGGGGCAGTTTGGTGCCGGAAAGGGAAAAGAACACCAACACGAAAAGAAACAGCAGCAACAGATAGCGCTGCAGGGGATCGGCCCACAGCCCGCGCCAGCGGGGCAACAAGACCAACAGGGCGGCGGTGAAGGGTAGCACCCCCAACACCACCACCGGCAAATAGTAGAACAGGCTTCCGGCGTGCCCTTCCATGGGGCCGGTGAAACGTCCCACGTTGTGCTTGAGGAAGAAACCATCAATGAAGGCCTGCCCCTGGGCCAGGTACTCGGCCACGTACCAGGGGGCGGCGATGCTCAACAACAGGGCCAGCCCGCGCGGGTCACACACCGCCTTGAGCCAATCCCGCCATTGCCCCAGGGATCCGTAGAACAGGCCGCTCACTGCCAAAGGGACCAGTACCGCCACCGGTCCCTTGGTGAGCAAACCCAGACCGATGGCCCCGTGAGCCGCGAGCAGAAAACCTCGGCGCCCCTCCTTCCAATAGGCGAAGATGGCCGCCAGGGCGGCCCACAGCCACAAATTGAGCAGGGCGTCAGCAGTGGCGGCGCGACCGATCACCGTCAACGACAAGCAAGTCGCCAGAATGGTACCGGCGGCGAGACCCGTGCGCCGGTCCCGGTAGCGGGCCAGGAACCACACCACCAGGGCCGACCAGGCGGTGGCGGCGAGAGCCGAGGGCAGGCGCACGGCCAGTTCGGTGGGACCCAGCAGGGTAATGGATGCCGCCTGCAGCCAATAGATGAGGATGGGCTTGTCGAACCGCAATTCGCCGTTGAGGTAGGTGGTGATGAAATCCCCCCGCTCCAGCATCTCACGGCTGGCCTCGGCGAAGGCCCCCTCGTCCACGTCGAACAAGGGTACCGCCCACAGGTTGAACCAGAAGCCAAGAACCAGGGCGACGAGCCACAACCAAAACAATGGCTCTCGATGCCAGGGAAAGATTTCGCGCGTGGACACGGGCTGCTCCGAGAGGGACCGGCGGCGATGATACACGCGCGCCCGGCGCAGGCGAAGGGTGCGCGTGTGTTCCCATGGCCGCCTGGCCTACAATAGCCGGTCCATGAACACGTCCGCCCGCCTGCGCGCCACCCTCGGGGTCGCCGTCACCCTCGCCTTCCTCTACGTGCTCGACCGCTACGTGGGCTGGGCACGCCTGTGGCAACCGTGGGCGGCCCTGTCGGCGGGCGCGTTGGGCACCGCCCTGCTCTTGCTGTTGATCAGTTATCTGCTGCGCGCGGCGCGTCTGTACGACTATTTCCACGCCGACATGGCCGGAGGGTTTCCCCTTTGCCTGCGTCTCACTCTGTGGCACAACCTCCTCAACAACTTCCTGCCCATGCGCACCGGCGAGCTGAGTTTCCCGGTACTCATGTCCCGCTATTTCCAGGTGCCGGCCATCCGTTCCGTCCCTGCCCTGTTGTGGTTCCGTCTCCTCGATCTGCACACCCTCGCCGCCTTCGGCGGGGCCGCCATCCTCGGCCTGACCCACGCCCCCGCCTGGACCGGCTGGCTGTGGCTCGCCTGGCTGCCCCTGCCCTGGCTCACCTACCGCCTGGGCCTGTGGCTGGCGCCGCGCCTGGGGGGCGACCACCTGCGCGGCTGGCGCCGGCTGGCGGAACAAGCCCTCGGCAGCCTCCCCACCACCGGTCGTGCCCTGTGGCGCTCGTGGGCCTGGACGGTGGTGAACTGGTCAGTGAAACTGGCGGTATTCGCCTGGCTCCTCGGCCAGTTCGCTGCCCTGGCACTGCCTGCCGCTCTCCTAGGCGCCATCGGCGGGGAGCTGTCCTCGGTCCTGCCGGTGCACGGCGTGGCCGGTCTGGGGACCTACGAGGCGGGGGTGGTGGCCGGCCTCGCCCTGTGGGAGGTGGCGGCAGTGGACGCCCTGACGGCGGCGGTGAATCTACACCTGTTTCTCCTCGGCGGCACCCTCCTGGGTGGCTTGCTGGCCCTCGCCCTGCCAAGACCCGACACCCATGGTTGAGTTCGCCGACGGCCCCTGGTTGGATGCTGTCATGACTTGGCTGTCCGCCAAGGAGACCTTCGGCCTGCCCCTGCTCGCCCTGCTGGCGCTCGGCCTGATCCGGCGCGAAGGTCGCCGGGGCGTGGGGCTGGCCCTGGGCCTGCTCGTCACCGTGGGCCTGGCCGACGCCGGCGGTAACGCCCTCAAGGACGTCTTCCAGCAACCGCGCCCCTGTGCCGAGCGGCCGACGGCGGAACTGCGCATCCCTCCCTGTCCCGGCGACCGTACCGGCATGCCATCCAACCATGCCCTCAACTTCTTCGCCGCCCTCGGCTTCATCACCCTCGCCCTGCGTGACTGGCGCTGGAGTGCTCCCTTGGCTCTGGTGGCGGTGGGCGTGGCCGTCTCCCGCGTCTATCTGGACGCCCACACCCCCGCCCAGGTCCTCGTCGGCGCCACCCTCGGCTTCGTCTTCGGCCTCATCATGGCCGCCCTGTGCACACGCCGGCGACCGCCCGTGTTACCTTCCCCTCCCCAAGATCCACGAGCGAGACCATGAGCGAACGCGTTGACACCACGGGCCACTCCCATCGCCTGTCCATCGTCATTCCCCTCTACAACGAGGAGGACAACGTCGCCCCCCTGCTGGCGCGCGTGCACGAGGCCCTGGACGGCTACCCCCACCCCTGGGAGCTGATCCTGGTGGACGACGGCAGCAGCGACCACACGGTGCGACGCATCAAAGAAGAGGCGCAAAAATACGGCCCCTACGTGCGCCTCATCGAACTACAGCGCAACTTCGGCCAGACCGCCGCCATGCAGGCGGGCATCGACGCCACCCGCGGCGACGTCATCGTCACCCTCGACGGCGACCTGCAGAACGACCCCAAGGACATCCCGCGCCTGGTCAAGCGCCTTCTGGAGGAGGACCTGGACCTGGTGGCCGGCTGGCGCCGCGACCGCCAGGACAGCGTCTGGCTGCGTACCATCCCCTCGCGTCTGGCCAACCGCCTCATCGGCCGCGTCACCGGCGTCCACCTGCACGACTACGGCTGCACCCTCAAGGCCTTCCGCGCCCACATCCTCAAGGACGTGCGCCTGTACGGCGAGATGCACCGCTTCATCCCCGCCTGGGTGGCCACCCTCACCACCCCGGCGCGCATCGGCGAGGAAGTGGTCACCCACCACCCGCGCCGTTACGGTCAGTCCAAATACGGCATCGGCCGCACCTTCCGCGTCCTCCTGGACCTGCTGGCGGTCTATTTCTTCATGCGCTACCGCACCCGCCCGGGGCACTTCTTCGGCAAGATCGCCTTCGCCTTCGGCGGCGTCGGCGGGGTGATCCTCCTCTACCTGTTCGTCCTCAAGCTCATGGGCGAATCCATCGGCACCCGTCCCCTATTCCAGGTCGGCATCCTCTTCGAGGTGATGGCGGTGCAGTTCCTCACCACCGGCATCCTCGCCGAACTGCTCACCCGCACCTACTACGAATCCAGCGACACGCGCAGCTACACGGTGCGCAACGAGGCGGAACTGGCCCTGCCCCCGGACCAGGGGTGGCACCAGCCGTGAGGGCGCTCCTCGCCCTCGTCCTGCTCCTCGCTTGCGGCCTCGTCGGCGCCGCCCCGCCCATCCCCGACTTCCAGGCCCGCTACGGCATCTACAAGGGTCCCCTCAAGATCGGCGAGGCGACCCGCACCCTAGGAAGCGACGCCGAGGGGCCCTTCTACCGCTCCGTCACCGAGCCGGTGGGCATCGCCGCCTGGGTGGTGAACCTCCGGCTGGACGACTTCAGCCGCATCCGCTGGATCGACGGCCGCCCACGCCCCCTCTACTACCGCCAGCGGCGCGAGGGGCGCCACCCGCGCCTCATCGAACAGACTTACGACTGGCGGGCGATGGTGGCCCACAGCCGCTACAACGGCGAGCCCTTCAACATCCCCCTCACCGCCGACGCGGTGGACCAGAACATGTATCTGCTGGCGCTCATGGCCGACCTGGCCGCCGGGCGTACGCCCCGCGCCCTGCACGTGGTGGAAGGGAAGAAGATGAAGACCTACCGCATCGAGGCCCAGGGACGGCGGCGCCTGGACACTCCCTGGGGCAAACTGGAGGCGGTGGGGCTCGCCCGCCGCGGCAAGAAAGAGAGCACCACCCTCTGGTGCGCCCCGCGCCTGCGTTATCTGCCCGTGCTCATCGTCCACGACGGCGACGGCGGCCGCCTGGAAGGGCGCCTGGAGGCGGTCGAAGGCCTCGCTCCCCTACCCCGGCGAAGCGGCGACGAAGACTGGGACTGATCTGGGAAACGGGCGAGCGAGGGGAACGGCGCCACCTCCCCACCGCCACCTTCCCACTCCGCACGTCCACTGGCTCGACGGCGCCTGGGCCGGAACGATCAGGCGCGCGGCAGGGTGACGCCGCGCTGCCCCTGGTACTTTCCGGCCCGGTCCCGGTAGGAGGTCTCGCACACCTCGTCCGACTCCAGGAAGAGGAGCTGGGCCACCCCCTCGTTGGCGTAGATGCGCGCCGGCAGGGGGGTGGTGTTGGAGAACTCCAACGTCACGTGCCCCTCCCACTCCGGCTCCAGGGGGGTGACGTTGACGATGATGCCGCAACGGGCGTAGGTGGACTTGCCCAGGCAGATGGCCAGCACGTTGCGGGGGATGCGGAAATACTCCACCGTGCGCGCCAGGGCGAAGGAGTTGGGCGGGATGACGCACTGCGGCCCCTTCACGTCCACGAAGCTGCCCTCGTCGAATCCCTTGGGATCGACGATGGTGCTGTTGATGTTGGTGAAGATCTTGAATTCGTCGGCGCAGCGGATGTCGTAGCCGTAGCTGGAGGTACCGTAGGAGATCACCGGCTGCCCGTCCACCCGCTTCACCTGCCCCGGCTCGAAGGGCTCGATCATGCCGTGCTCCGCCGCCATGCGGCGGATCCAGCGGTCGGATTTAAGGCTCATGTGTTCTGGATCACGATGTTGGGGAATTTGCTGGAGTAGTCCTTCGCCTGGGTGGCGATCTTGCCCGCCACCTTGCGGGCGATCTCCCGATAGATGCGGGCGATGGGCGAGTTGGGCTCGGACACCACCGTCGGCCGCCCCGAGTCCGCCTCCTCGCGGATGCGGATGTCCAGGGGCAACTGGCCGAGGAGGTCCACGCCGTAGTCCTTGGCCATGCGCTCGCCGCCGCCGGCGCCGAAGATGGGCTCCTCATGGCCGCACTTGGAACAGATGTGGAGACTCATGTTCTCCACGATGCCCAGCACCGGCACGTTCACCTTCTCGAACATCTTCAGGCCCTTGCGGGCGTCCAGCAGGGCGATGTCCTGGGGCGTGGTGACGATCACCGCGCCGGTCACCGGGATCTTCTGCGCCAGGGTGAGCTGCACGTCGCCGGTGCCCGGCGGCAGGTCGATGACGAGATAGTCCAGGTCGCGCCAATTGGTGTCGTTGAGGAGCTGCTCCAGGGCCTGGGTGACCATCGGCCCGCGCCAGATCATGGGCGTCTCCTCGTCGATGAGGAAGCCGATGGACATGGCCTGCACGCCGTAGTGGACCATCGGCTCCAGGGACTTGCCGTCGCGCGACTCGGGCTTGCCCTGGATGCCCAGCATGCGCGGCTGGCTGGGGCCGTAGATGTCGGCGTCGAGGATGCCCACGCGCGCCCCCTCGGCGGCCAGGGCCAGGGCCAGGTTGACGGCGGTGGTGGACTTGCCCACCCCGCCCTTGCCGGAGGCCACGGCGACGATGTTCTTCACCCCGGGGATGGGCTTCACCCCGCGCTGCACGGCGTGCGACTCGATTCTGCTGTCCACCGACACGTCCACCCCGGTGACCCCGGGCACGGCGCGCACCTGCTCGGCGAGGGCCGCCTTCAGCTCCTCGGCGTAGCCCTTGGCCGGATAGCCGAGGACTACGTCCACCTGCACACGACCGTCCTCGCCCACGGTCACCGACTTGACCGCCTTGGCGCTCACCAGATCGGTGCCCAAATAGGGATCGACGTACTCCTTGAGGGCCGTCTCCACCGCCAATCGTGAAACCTCGGGCATACCTTCCTCCGAATCCTTTGCTAACGTCCCCTTGCATTCCGATTCTATCATGGAACACTGATTTGCCCGGTTGGAAAGGGTTCACCCTGCATCCGAAACGACGCACCAGCAATGCCCCGGAGCCCCGTCCCATGAGTACCTCCGACACCTGCGAACTGTGCGGTCGCACGGGCCTGCCCCTCACCCGCCACCACCTCATACCGCGCGCCGTGCACGGGCGCAAGCGCATCCGCCGGCGCTACCGCCGCGAACGGCGGGAAGGTGCGATCCTGTACGTGTGCCACGCCTGTCACAAACAGATCCACGCCCTGTGCTCGGAGATGGAACTGGCGGAACGCTACGCCAGCCGCGAAGCCCTCCTCGCGCACCCGGAGATGGCCCGCTTCCTTCGCTGGATCCGCGAACGCCCGCCCGGCTACGTCCCCCGCACCCGACACCGGAAGCGCTGAGCGGGCCGCCATTGACCTGCGCCCGGCCCCGATCCATAGTCAATAATCACCAGCCCGTTCACGCACCTATGCCTGCCAAACCCGCCCTGCGCCTACTCGTCCTCGCCGCCTGCGCGGTGATCGTCTACGGCTCCCTCTACCCCTTCGACTTCCGCCCCTTCCAAGGCGGCGAGCTGCGCGCCTTGAGCGACAGTCTGCTTCGCCTCACCTCACGCGGCGACATCCTCGGCAACGTCGTCCTGTTCGTTCCCCTGGGCCTGTTGGCGCGCCTCGCCTGGCCGCGCCAGGGCTGGTTCACCCTCCTGTTGTGGAGTGGCGTCCTGGCCCTCTCCGTGCAACTGGCGCAATTGTTCCTCCCCAGTCGCGACGCCAGCCTCCAGGACGTCCTCTGGAACCTCTTCGGCGTGGTCCTGGGAGCGGCCTCGGCCGGCCTCGTGGGTCGTCTGCGCGCCTGGGGACTACCCCTTTCCACCGCCGACGCCTTCGCCCTCGGCCTACTGGGGCTGTGGCTCGCCGCCCGCCTCACTCCTTTCATCCCCAGCCTGGACTGGCAGCTCATCAAAGACAGCTTGAAGCCCCTCCTCCTGCATCCCCAATGGGACTGGGTCCGCATTCTCGTCCAGACCGCCCTGTGGGCAGTGGCGGCACGCCTGTGGTGGGCGGTGTGGCAGGGCCCGGCGCGCCTACCCCTGTACTTCGCCGGCGCTGCCGTCGTGTTCGCTTTGGAGGCGATCACCGTCGCCAACGTAGTCACCCTACCCTCGGTCCTCGGGGCGATCTTGGGCGGCCTCCTCTGGGGACTGCACCTGAGCCGTCGGCGCTGGGGAGACGCCGCCCTCGCCGTCTTCCTCATGCTCGCTTTGGTGGTCCAGGGCCTCGCCCCCTTCCAGCTTCGCCCGGTGGCCGAGCCCTTCCGCTGGTTGCCCATGCACGGCTTCTTGCAGGCGCTGTCCCTGTTCAATGTCGGTGTTCTCTTCGCCAAGGCCTATTTCTACGGCGCCCTGCTGTGGACGGTGCGCCGCGAGGGGGCCAGCCTGCGCTTCGCCACCTTCCTCGTCGTCACCCTCACGTTCACTCTGGAACTGGCGCAAACGCGCATCTCCGGGCACATCCCGGAGATCACCGACCCCCTCATCGTCCTCGCCATGGCCGCCCTCTACCGCGCCCTCGCCCCCGGCCGGCGTTCCCCGTCAACCGAATCCGCGCACCTGCGTTAAGCTCGGTAAAAGGCAAAGGAGACGGACGACTGAGTGGCGATTCCCTGGACGACTTCCTCGCCGCGGTGCAGGCGCGCGCCTACCGGCAGGCCTGGCTCGCCACCCGCGACCACGACGAGGCACTGGATCTGGTGCAGGAGGCCATGCTGCGTCTGGCGCACCGCTACGCCCGGCGCCCACCGGAGGAATGGCCGCTACTGTTCCAGCGCATCCTCCAGAACACCATCCGCGACTGGGGGCGGCGGCGCACCGTGCGCCAGGCCTGGCAGCGTCTCCTGGGCAAGGCCGCGGACGAGTCGCACGAAGACCAGCGCCCCGACCCCCACGACCGCGACCCCGCCACCCGCGCCAGCGACGCCCAGGCCATGGACGCCCTCGACCGCGCCCTCGCCGAACTCCCCCTGCGCCAGCGTCAGGCCTTCCTCCTGCGCGCCTGGGAGGGGCTGGACGTGGCCCAGACCGCGCGCGCCATGGGCTGCTCGGAGGGCAGCGTGAAGACCCACTACGCACGGGCGGTGTGCGCCCTGCGCCAACGACTGGAGGACCACCGGCCGTGAACGAGCCCGACGACCTCACCCGCCTGCGCCGGGAACTGGACCGGCGCGCCGAGGACCTGCCGCCGGCCGTGCGTGCCCGCCTCGACCAGGCCCGCCGCCGGGCGGTGGCCGAGGCCCGGCGCCCGCCTCGCCCCCTGCGCTGGGCCGCTCCGGTGGGCGCCGCCGCCGGCCTCCTCCTGGTCCTCGCCCTCCTGCGCCC
>WFVN01000219.1 GCA_015491615.1 Gammaproteobacteria bacterium | reverse complement strand
GAGGGCGCTCGCCGGGCTCCTTGCCCTGGGCCGGGGCCTCGGGGGCAGGGGTGCCCTCGGCTGAAGCGGTTTCCGGCGGTGGGGGTTCCAGTGCCTGGGCTACGCTGGGAGACTCGGCCGCTGTCGCCGCCTCCGTGCTCGGTGCCTCGGCGGCGCGTTCCTCGCCCATCGGGGTACGACGCCGCCCTCCTCGGCGCCCGCGAGAGCCTCTCCGGGGTCGGCCGCCGCTTTCTCCCCGTTTGCCGGCGGTAGCGCCACTTTCCATCGGCACGGTGGTTTCTGCCGCCGGGAGCGTCTCGGAAGCAGGGACGGTTTCTTTCACGGCGAGAGCCTCGTCGTGCGCGGAACCGGCTCGCGCACGTCCCTCGTTGCCACGACGTCCACCGCCGCGGCTCGTGCGGCGCTGGCCGTTGCGCCCGTTGTTACGGCGACCGTTTTCCCCTTTGGGAGCGACCTTGGGGGCGGATGCCGCCGGTCCGGGTTTCGGCGCATTGCTCTCACCGACCCCGAAAAAGGTCTGGATGAGGCGCTTGAGGAGACCGGGCTCTCGCCCTCTTTGGGACGTTTCCTCCCCGCTCGCCGGCGTCTCTCGCGTGGCTGCCGGTGGGGAAGAAGGCATGAAGCCCTTCACCGCCGGCTGTTCCGAGGGTTTGTGTTCCCGGGTATGGGGATGTGAAGCTTCTCCTTCCGGTGTTTCCAGCAACTTGTAACTGGCCCGATCCACCTCGCTTTTGGGCAGCTCCGAGGCACGGATGCGTTCCAAACGGTAGTGGGGTGTTTCCAAATGGGGATTGGGGACGAGGACGATCCGGGTCTGGTGACGAGACTCGATTTCTTGGATGGAGCTGCGTTTTTCGTTGAGGAGAAAGGTGGCCACTTCCACTGGCACTTGCGCCACCAGGCGCGCGGTGCGTTCCTTCATCGCCCCTTCTTCCAAGAGACGAAGGATGGACAAGGCCAGGGACTCGACATTGCGGATGCTCCCCTGGCCCTCGCAGCGGGGGCATACTACCTGCGTGTGCTCGCCCAGGGACGGGCGCAGGCGCTGGCGGGACATCTCCAGCAGGCCGAAGCGGGAGATGCGTCCCACCTGCACCCGTGCCCGGTCTTGGGAAAGTGCCTCCCGCAGGCGTGCTTCCACTTCCCGCTGATGTTTGGCCGGGGTCATGTCGATGAAGTCGATGACGATGAGACCGCCGGCATCGCGCAATCGCAGTTGGCGGGCGATTTCTTCGGCCGCTTCCAAGTTGGTCTGGAGGGCGGTTTCTTCGATGTCCGTTCCCTTGGTGGCGCGGGCGGAATTGATGTCGATGGAGATGAGGGCTTCGGTGTGGTCGATGACGATGGCTCCCCCTGAGGGCAGGGACACCACCCGTTGGAAGGCTGATTCGATCTGCGACTCGATCTGATAACGGGTGAACAGGGGAATGTCATCCTCGTAGAGTTTGACCTTGTGCAGGTTGTGGGGCATGACCTGGGCCATGAAGTCCCGTGCCTGCTGATACACGTCCGGGTTGTCGATGAGGATTTCGCTGATGTCCTTGCGCAAGTAGTCGCGGATGGCGCGGATGATGATGCTGCTTTCCTGGTAGACGAGAAACGGCGCGCTGCGCTCCTCGGCGGCCTTCTCGATGGCGCGCCACAGGTGCAGCAGGTAGTCCAGGTCCCACTGGAGTTCCTCGACGCTCTTGCCGACGCCGGCAGTGCGCACGATGAGGCCCATGTTTTCGGGAATCTCCAGTTGACGCATGGCCTCCCGGACCTCCGCCCGCTCTTCCCCTTCGATGCGACGCGAGACGCCGCCGGCACGAGGATTGTTGGGCATGAGAACGAGGTAGCGACCGGCGAGACTGATGTAGGTGGTGAGAGCGGCCCCTTTGTTGCCGCGTTCCTCTTTGTCCACCTGGACGACGACTTCCTGGCCTTCACGCAGGACTTCTTTGATGCTCGCGCGCGTGCCGGGCTCGACCGGTTTAGCGAAGTAGGACGGAGCGATTTCCTTGAGGGGCAGGAAGCCGTGACGTTCGGCGCCGTAATCCACGAAGGCGGCTTCCAGACTGGGTTCGATGCGGGTGATGCGACCTTTGTAGATATTGGACTTTTTCTGTTCCCGGTGGGCCAGCTCGATGTCCAGGTCCACCAGTTTCTGGCCATCGACGATGGCCACACGCAGCTCTTCGGGCTGCGTCGCGTTGAATAGCATGCGTTTCATGTCGTTTCCTGATTCCTGGTCCCAGGCCCGGCGGCGGGTTCCACCCCGAGTGACGGTGGCGCGCGATGGGCGCGCCTGAGCGTGCGCGACCCCGTCGTTCCACGGTGCCTGAGGGCGCCAAGGAAAACAGAATGAACATCAGGGCCTGCAGCATGGGCGAAAATCCCGTGTCGGGCGAGTGAATGATGTGGCCGGAAGCCATGGCGTATCCGGCCCGTTCGGGTGGGTCACCAATTATTCGGTCAGACATTGAAGAGGGGCAGACAAAGGCCGGCCGTTCCCAGAGTACGTGATTCACGGCCGGAAACGCGGCTGCCCGGGGCGTCGCGAGTCCCCGGTGGTGGGCCACTGGAGCCCCTCGCCGGGGCACTACCGAAGGGACGGCCCCCTCTCAGCGCATAGTGCGGGTTTGTCGTTCTTTTCAATGCCTTGGCGAACAATGATGCCCCAAGGTCCTCATTCCGCCCCTGAGGGCGGAGTGAATGAAAAACGGTCGTCGTTGTCCCATTTGGGGCCGTCGTTTTTCAAAAGGTTACGACGGCGGTCACGCCCTTTGGCGCAGGGAGAAATATAACAGCCCCTCACATATCCATCAACGACTGACTCGGTTAAAATAAATGCATGAATAGTGCCGGAAAATCGGGATCGAAGACGGTTGTTCGTCGGCTCCGGATCGACGAAGAAAACGCAGGTCAGCGGGTCGACAATTACTTGATGCGTCTCCTCAAAGGTGTTCCCAGGGGACATGTCTACCGGCTTTTGCGACGTGGCGAGGTGCGCGTCAACAAAGGGCGCGTACGCGCCGAGTACCGCTTGCGTGCGGGAGATGAAGTGCGAATCCCCCCAGTACGCACGGCGCAGCGGGAAGCGCTGCCCGTGTCCGCCGAGCGTGTGGCGTGGTTGGCCGGGACGGTGCTCCACGAGGATGACCGCCTGTTGGTCCTCAACAAGCCCGCGGGCATCGCTGTGCACGGGGGCAGCGGCGTGCACTTGGGGGTGATCGAGGCCCTGCGCGCCTGGCGCCCGCAGGCTCCGTTTCTGGAGCTGGTGCACCGCCTCGACCGGGACACCTCCGGCCTTTTACTGGTGGCCAAGCGGCGCAGTGCCCTGCGGGCGATGCAAGAGGCCCTGCGCCAGGGGCGGGTGACGAAGCGTTATCTGGCCCTCCTCCACGGCCATTTGCCCCGGCGCGCGGACGTGGACGCCCCCCTGCGCAAGAACGTCCTCCGTTCCGGGGAGCGGGTGGTGCGGGTGGATCCCACCGGGCGCGAGGCGCGCAGCCGTTTTTCGCCACGCGAACACCTGACGCTGGTGAGGCAGCCTCTGACCCTGGTCGGCATCCGCATCTACACCGGCCGCACCCATCAGATCCGCGTCCATGCCGCCCACCTGGGCCATCCCCTGGCGGGGGACGAGAAATACGGTGACGCCGAGGCCGACCGCCCGTTGCGGTTGCTGGGACTCAAACGCCTGTTCCTGCACGCCGAATCCCTCGCCCTTCCGGCGCTGCCCTGGGCCCCGCGGGGGCTCGAGTTCCACGCGCCGCTGGCCCCCGACCTGAACGAGCTCTTGTTGAAGTTACGCATCAATGAATAGATTCAAGGCATTGATTTTCGACTGGGATGGGACCTTGATGGACTCGCCCGGCCGCATCACCCATTGCTTTCAGTTGGCCGCCAGGGAGGTGGGGTTGGGAGAACTGCCCGCCTCGCGCATCCGCCCCTACATCGGCCTCGGCCTGTGGGAGGCGGTGACGCGCATGGTCCCGGAGGCGGATCACGATACCCTCCATGCCCTCATCGAGCGTTACCGCCACCACGACGGCGGCGATCACATCCCGCGCCCGTCCCTGTTCGAGGGAGTGCAGGCGATGTTGGTGGCCCTGGAGGCAGAGGGGTATCTGTTGGGCGTCGCCACCAGCAAGAGCCGCCAGGGCTTGGATCGGGTCCTCGCCGCCACGGGCCTGGCGGGCCGTTTCCATGTCTCGCGCACCGCCGACGAGGCCCGCTCCAAGCCCCACCCGGAGATGCTCCTGGACGTGTTGGACCGCCTCGGGGTGGCGCCGGATGAGGCCCTCATGATCGGTGACAGCAGCTATGACCTGGAGATGGCCGCCAACGCCGGCGTGCCCTCGGTGGGGGTGCGTTGTGGGGTGCACGACGAGGCGCGGTTGTCCGCCTGCCGGCCGCTGGCTATCCTGGACCGCAGCACCGATCTGCCCCGCTGGTTGGAGAGTGAGCGTGACTGACGATTCAGGCCCGTCTGCGAACGAAGAAGAACGATCACCTAAAAAAGCGGATCCTTGGACCGCGCCCGTGTCCGAGCCGGGGCCGAAGGATACGAAGCAGGCCGATGACGAGGCCTGGGCCCGAAAGGCCCTGGAGCGCCTCGCCTCCGAAGCCCTCAAGGAGCAACGGCGCGCACGCCGCTGGAGCATTTTTTTTCGTGTCGCCTTCCTCGCCTATGCTGTTTTTTTCCTCATCCTCCTGATGCCCGAGAAAGAGGTAGTGCCCGGCACCGGCCCCATCACCGCCCTGGTGGAGGTCTCCGGAGTGATCTCCGCCGACGGCCCGGCCAACGCCGATGACATCGTCGCAAGTCTGCGCGACGCCTTCGAGCACGAGCGCACCCGCGGGGTGATCCTGCGCTTCAACAGCCCCGGAGGCAGCCCGGTGCAGGCGGCGCGGGTCTATCGAGAGATCCGCCGCCTTAAGGAGCAGCATCCGGACAAGCCGGTGATCGCCGTGGCCGACGAGCTGTGCGCCTCCGCCGCCTATTTCATGGCTGCCGCCGCCGACCAGATCTACGCTGACGGCACCAGCCTGGTGGGTTCCATCGGGGTGTTGTCCGACGGCTTCGGCTTCGTGGACACGCTGCGCAAGCTGGGGGTGGAGCGGCGCCTGTTCACCGCCGGCGAGCACAAGGGGTTTCTCGATCCCTTCTCGCCCCTGAAGGAAGAGGATGCCGAGCACCTGCGCGGTCTGCTCCAGGACACCTACGAGCAGTTCGTGCAGGCGGTAAAGGAGGGGCGCGGCGAGCGCTTGTCCGACGACCCGCAGATCTTCAGCGGCTGGATCTGGACCGGTCGCCAGGCCCTGGAATTGGGCTTGGTGGACGGGCTGGGCAGTACCGGTCAGGTGGCCCGCGAGGTGATCGGCGCCGAGCGGGTGGTGGATTTCACCCGCCGCGAGGACTATTTCGAGCGCCTGGCCCGCCGTATCGGCACGGCCATGGCCGACCACCTGGCCACCCTCGTCCTCGCCCCCAGCCTCAGATGACCGGCCGCCCCGCGGCCTCCAGCATCTGACACAGGCGGATCAGGGGCAGGCCGAGGAGGGTGGTGGGGTCCTCGCCCTCCATGCGCTGGCACAGGGCGATGCCCAGGCCCTCCGACTTGAAGGCCCCGGCGCAATCGAAGGCGGGCTCGCGGTCCAGGTAGGCCTGGATGGTGGCCTCGCTCAATTCCCGGAAGGTGACGAAGAAGGGCACCCGGTCCCGCCACACGGCCTGCGTGCGGGTATCCAGCAGGCACAGGCCGGTGTGGAACACCACCGTGCGTCCGCTCAGGCGGTGCAACTGGCGCTCGGCGCGGGCCCGGTCCCCCGGTTTCCCCAGGATCTCCCCCTCCACGCTGGCCACCTGGTCCGAGCCGATGACCAGGGCGTCGGGGTAGCGCGGCGCCACCGCCCGCGCCTTGGCCTCGGCCAGGCGCACCACCAGGGTCTCCGGCGGCTCGCCGGGGCAGGGCGTCTCGTCGGCGCCGGGAGCCTCGGTGGCGAAAGGCACGCCGAGGCGCTCCAGCAGTTGCCGGCGGTAGGGGGAGGTGGATGCGAGGATGAGGGGGCGTTCGCTCATGGTTCGATGCGCACCAGGGTCTCGTCGGGGTTCACGTGGTCGCCCTTCTGCACCAGCACGGCGGTGACCTTGCCGTCGATGGGAGCGCGGATCTCCGTCTCCATCTTCATCGCCTCGGTGACCAGCAAGGGATCGCCGGCGCGCACCTCGTCGCCTTCCTTCACCATTACCTCGACGATGGTCCCGGGCATGGTGGTGGTGACGTCTCCGGGGGCGGTGGCGCGCGGGCGGGTACTACCTGCTTCACTGCGCCCGCGGGGAACGATACCGGAGGCGCTCTGCGGGGCCACCTCCACTTCGGACAGCGTCTCCACGAGGATCTCCTCCGGCACCCCGTCCACGAGGACGTAGAAGGGGCGCTGCGTCTGGTGGCGGTGGCCGGTGCCGGTGATGTGGATGTGGTAGGTCTCGCCGTGCAGGGTGACCTTGAACTCGGTGGGCGCGGGGCCGCACACCAGGGCCTCCTCGTCGGCGACCTCCAGGGGCTCGGGCTGGAGGGTGCCGGCGGCCCGTTCCTGGAGGAATTCGCGGCCGATGTCCGGGAACAGGGCGTAGGTGAGCACGTCCTCCTCGCTCTGGGCCAGCTCGCCGATTTCCTCGCGCAAGGTCTCCAGCTCCGGCTCCAGGAGGTCCGCCGGACGCACGTCGATGACCTCCTCGCCGTCGATGGCCGCCTCGCGCAGGGCCTCGTTCACCGGCCCGGGCGGGCGCCCGTACCAGCCCTTGAGGTAGAGACGCACCTCGTTGGTGATGGTCTTATAGCGCTCCCCCTCGAGGACGTTGAGGACCGCCTGGGTGCCGACGATCTGGGAGGTGGGGGTGACCAGCGGCGGGTAGCCCAGGTCGGCGCGCACGCGCGGGATCTCCGCCAGCACTTCGTCGATGCGGTTCAAGGCCCCCTGTTCGCGCAGCTGATGGGTGAGGTTGGAGATCATCCCGCCAGGCACCTGGGTCACCTGCACGCGCGTGTCCAGGCCGGTGAACTCGCTCTCGAAGCGCTTGTATTTCTCCCGCACGCTCTTGAAGTAGAAGCCGATCTCTTGCAGCAGGGCCAGGTCCAGGCCGGTGTCGTAAGGGGTGTCGCGCAGGGCCGCCACCATGCTCTCCGTGGGGGGATGGCTGGCGCCGCCGGCGAAGGCGGAGATGGCGGTGTCGATGTGCTGGCAGCCGTTTTCCACCGCCTTGTACTGGCACATGGCGGCGAGGCCGGCGGTGGCGTGGGAGTGGAGGTGCACCGGCAGGGACACCTCGCGGACGATGGCGCCCACCAAATGGGTGGCGGCGGCGGGGGTGAGGAGGCCGGCCATGTCCTTGATGGCCAGGGAGTCGCAGCCCATGGTCTCCAGCTCCCGTGCCTGGGCCACGAAGGTATCGATGTCGTGCACCGGCGAGGTGGTGTAGCAGATGGTCCCCTGGGCGTGGCGACCGCTACGCTTCACCGCTTCGATGGCGGTCTCCAGATTGCGCAGGTCGTTGAGAGCGTCGAAGACGCGGAACACGTCCACGCCGTTGGCCGCCGCCCGCTCTACGAAGGCGCTCACCACGTCGTCGGCGTAGTGGCGGTAGCCGAGCAGGTTCTGGCCGCGCAGGAGCATCTGGATGCGGGTGTTGGGCAGGGCCCTGCGCAGCTTGCGCAGGCGTTCCCAGGGGTCTTCCTTGAGGAAACGCAGACAAGCGTCGAAGGTGGCGCCGCCCCAGGCCTCCAGGGACCAGAACCCCACCTGGTCCAGCTTGGGACAGATGGGCAGCATGTCCTCGGTGCGCATGCGCGTGGCGATGAGGGACTGCTGCCCGTCGCGTAGCACGGTTTCGGTGACGTGGACTTTGGGCATCGGCTCCTCGGTTCTACAGACGCTGATGGGCGGCGATGGCGGCGGCGATGGCGGCGGCCAGCTCGCGCGGCGGGCGGCGGGTGGAGTAGTCCACCAACTCCGGATGACGCTCCACGAAGGCGGTGTCGATGCGACCGCTGCGGAATTCCTCGTTGCCCAGGATCTCCAGATGATAGGGAATGGTGGTGCGCACCCCGTCTACGGTGAGGTCCTTCAGGGCGCGCCGGGAGCGGCGCAGGAGCTGCTCCCAGTCCAGGGCCCAGGTGATGAGCTTGACGCACATGGAGTCGTAGTGGGGCGGGATCCGGTAGCCGGTATAGATGGCTCCGTCGGTGCGCGTCCCCGGGCCGCCAGGGGCGAAATAGCGGGTGATGCGGCCGAAGCAGGGGAGAAAGTCGTTCTTCGGGTCTTCGGCGTTGATGCGGAACTCCATGGCGAAACCGCGTCGCCGGATGTCCTCCTGGGAGAAGGGGAGGGGGTCGCCCTGGGCGATGCGGATTTGTTCGGCGACGATGTCAATGCCGGTGATGGCCTCGGTGACCGGGTGTTCCACCTGCAGGCGGGTGTTCATCTCCATGAAGTAGAAATTTCCCTCGTGATCGAGGAGGAACTCCACCGTGCCGGCATTGCGGTAACCCACCGCGCGCGCCGCGCGCACGGCGTAGTCGCACACCCTTTGCCGCTGCGCCTCGTCCAGTTGCGGCGAGGGGGCGATCTCCACCAGCTTCTGGTGGCGCCGTTGCAGGGAGCAGTCGCGCTCGAAAAGGTGCACCACGTGGCCGTGGTGGTCGGCGAGGATCTGCACCTCGATGTGGCGCGGTTGCTCGATGAACTTCTCCAGGAAGACTTCGGCGCGCCCGAAGGCTTTGCTCGCCTCGGAGACCACGCGCGGGAAAGCCTCGCGCAGGGCCTGAGGGTCGTCGCATCGGCGGATGCCACGCCCGCCGCCACCGGAGGTGGCCTTGACCATCACCGGGTAACCGATGGCCTCGGCCAGGGCCAGGGCCTCGTCCACGTCGGCGAGGTTGCCCTCGCTGCCCGGCACCACGGGGATGCCAGCCTCCATCATCGCCTGGCGCGCCTGGGTCTTGTCGCCCATGCGGGCGATCACCTCCGCCGTGGGGCCGATGAATAGGATCCCCCGCTCTTCGCAGGCGCGGGCGAAATCGGCGTTCTCGGAAAGAAAACCGTAGCCAGGGTGGATGGCGTCGCAGGCGGTGGCCACCGCCAGGTTGACGATGCGGTGGATGTTCAGATAGCCGGCGATGGAATCGGGGCCGATGTGATAAGCCTCGTCCGCCTTCTTCACGTGCAGGGCGTGGCGGTCGGCCTCTGTATAGATGACCACCGAGGTGATGCCCAGTTCGGCACAGGCGCGCACGATGCGCACCGCGATTTCACCCCGGTTGGCGATGAGGATCTTGCGGATCATGGCGCTCGGCCGGGTCTTTGCCCATGTGAAGAGCCATGTTCTCCAGCGCAGGGAGGGAATGTCAAGGCGCGGCGATGGTCCAAGATAAGTTGCTCAAACCTTCCTCGGGACCTTTTTTGACAGTATGGAAAGGCACGACTATCATTGCCGCCCAATGTCGCGACCGCTGCCCGTTTTCATCGCGCCTTTGCGCCTGTGCGAGATGCGCACGGTCGTCGCGGGCGAGCTCGGTTTGGACGATATGGACCGCCTGGCCGAATTCCTGAGCGATCAGGAAGGCGAGGTGGTTCTGTCGTTGTCTTTTGATGAGGACGAGCGGGGCATCCCCTTCGCCGTGATGACCCTGGACGCGCGCCTGCGGCTCGTTTGCCAGCGGTGCCTCGGGCCGTGGGAGATGCGCGTGCGGCGCGAGGTGCGCCTGGGCTTCACCCGCGAGCCGGGCGCGGCGGAGCGGATCGCCGAGCATGGTTACGAGCCGGTGGTGCTCGAACGTAACGAACTCAAGCTGCGCGATCTGGTGGAGGACGAGCTCCTGCTCGCCCTGCCCATGATACCGAAGCACGAACGCGAGGACTGCCAGCCGCGCCTGGGTGGCGGTGAAGGACGCGACGACGAATCCCCGGGAAGGGAGAACCCCTTCGCCGTACTCGCCCAGCTCAAGGGGCGGAGAGAACATTAGACCAGAAGGAGCCGATCGATGGCCGTTCAGCAGAATCGCAAGACCCGTTCCAAGCGCGGCATGCGCCGCTCCCACGACGCCCTCAAGGCGCCCACCCTGTCGGTGGATCCCACCTCCGGCGAGACCCACCTGCGCCACCACGTGACCCCCGACGGTTACTACCGCGGCAAGAAGGTCATCGACGTCGACGGGCAGGAAGACTGACTTGACCCAGACCATCGCACTGGATGCGATGGGTGGCGACCATGGCGTGGCGGTGGTCGTCCCGGCGGCCGCTGCCGCCCTGCGTCGTCATCCGGGACTGCGCCTGATCCTGGTGGGTGACGAAGGGCGTATCCAGGACGCCCTGACGCAGTGCGGCGTCACCGCCGAGCGTCTGCGCATCGTCCACGCCTCCCAGCAGGTGGGCATGGACGAGCCTCCGTCCCAGGCCCTGCGCTACAAGAAGGACTCCTCCATGCGCGTGGCCTTGGAACTGGTGAAGCGGGGCGAGGCGGACGCCTGCGTATCCGCCGGCAACACCGGCGCCCTCATGGCCACCGCCCGCTACGTCCTCAAGACCCTGCCCGGCATCGACCGGCCGGCCATTTGTACGGCCCTCCCCACCACGCGGGGGCATTGCCATGTCCTCGACCTGGGGGCGAACGTGGACTCCACCCCGGAGAACCTGTTCCAGTTCGCCGTCATGGGTTCGGTGCTGGCCAGCGCCGTGGACAACAACCCGTCCCCTCGCATCGGACTCCTCAACATCGGCGAGGAAGAGATCAAAGGCAACGAAAAGGTGAAGGGGGCGGCGGAACTTCTCGTCGCTTCAGACCTGGACTACGCCGGCTTCGTGGAGGGCGACGGCATCTTCAGTGGCGAGGTGGACGTGGTGGTGTGCGACGGTTTCGAGGGTAATGTCGCTCTCAAGGCCAGCGAAGGGGTGGCGAAGATGATCGGCCATTTCTTGCGCGAGTCCTTCAAGACGGGTTGGTACGGTCGTCTGGCTGCTCTGCTGGCCGCCCCGGTGCTCAAGCGCTTCAAGGAACGCATCGATCCACGTCAATACAACGGCGCTTCGCTGGTGGGCTTGCGCGGCATCGTCATCAAGAGCCACGGCGGCGCCGACGAGGTCGCCTTCGGCAACGCCATCTCGGTGGCGGTGACCGAGGTGGAGAAGCAAGTGCCCAAGCGCATCAGTCAACTGCTGTCCCGGCAACTGCAACAGAGGCAGGCGGTGTGACCTATTCCCGCATCGCCGGTACCGGCAGCCATCTCCCGGAAAAGGTCCTCACCAATCACGATCTGGAACGGATGGTGGACACCTCCGATCAGTGGATCGTGGAGCGTACCGGCATCCGCCGCCGTCACCTCGCCGCCGCTGGTCAGACTACTTGCGACCTGGCCGAGCAGGCCGCACGGCGAGCCATGGAGGCGGCGGCCGTGAGGCCGGCGGACATCGACCTGGTGATCGTCGCCACCACCACTCCCGACCGGGTCTTTCCCAGCACTGCCTGCCTTTTGCAGGCGCGCCTGGAGCTGGGCGACTGTCCGGCCTTCGACGTGCAGGCGGTGTGTACCGGCTTCGTCTATGCCCTGGACGTGGCCAACCGCTTCATCCAGACCGGCGGTGCCCGTTGTGCCCTGGTGGTGGGAGCGGAGACCATGTCGCGAATCGTCGATTGGAGCGACCGCAGTACCTGCATCCTGTTCGGCGACGGAGCCGGCGCCGTGATCCTGCGGGCCAGTGACGAGCCGGGCATCGTTTCCACCCATCTGCACGCTGACGGTCGTTATCAGCATCTCCTCACTACCGACGGCGGTGTCTCCGATCCCCCTCCGGGGGGCAATCCCCACATTCGCATGAGTGGCA
The DNA here is from genome assembly GCA_015491615.1 of Gammaproteobacteria bacterium. Taxonomy (GTDB): domain Bacteria; phylum Pseudomonadota; class Gammaproteobacteria; order S012-40; family S012-40; genus S140-43. Next base: position 3,253 of record WFVN01000219.1, on the reverse strand, counting down.
ACGAGGTGTTCCGGGTGGCGGTGAACACCCTCGGGGCCATCGTCGACGAGACCCTCGCCGCCAATGGTCTGGAACAAGGATCGGTGGACTGGCTGGTGCCCCATCAGGCCAATATCCGCATCATCCGTGCCACCGCCCGTAAGCTCGGCTTGCCCATGGAGCGGGTCATCGTCACCATCGAGGAGCAAGGCAACACCTCCGCCGCCTCCATCCCGCTGGCCCTGGATACTGCCGTGCGCGACGGTCGCATCCGCCGCGGAGAGACTCTGCTCCTGGAGGCTTTCGGCGGTGGCTTTACCTGGGGCTCCGCCCTGCTGGTGTACTGACGACAACGACTGAGGTGAACGGTCCATGAGCGACATCGGAATCGTCTTTCCCGGTCAGGGCGCCCAATCGCTGGGCATGCTGGCCGAGCTGGGCGAGGCCAGGGCGCAGGTCCGAGAGACTTTCGAGGAGGCCAGCGATGCCCTCGGCCTGGACCTGTGGCGCCTCGCCCAGGAAGGCCCGGAAGCAGACCTGAACCGTACCGAGAACACGCAGCCGGTCCTGCTCGCCGCCGGAGTGGCGGTGTACCGCCTGTGGCGGGACGAGGGCGGATCGAGGGGCGTGGCCATGGCCGGTCACAGCCTCGGCGAGTACAGCGCCCTGGTGGCCGCCGGTGCCATGGACCTCGGCGACGCCGTGCCCCTGGTGGCCGAGCGTGGTCGTCTCATGCAGCAGGCGGTGCCCGAGGGCAGCGGCGCCATGGCGGCCATCCTCGGTCTCGACGACGACACCGTGCGCGGCCTGTGCGCCCAGGCCGCCGGTGACGAGGTGGTGGATGCGGTCAACTTCAACGCCCCGGGGCAGGTGGTGGTGGCCGGGCACAAGGCGGCGGTGGACCGTGTCGCGGCCGCTGCCCGCGAGGCCGGCGCCAAGCGCGTCGTGCCCCTGGCGGTGAGCGCTCCGTCCCACTGTGCCCTCATGCGCCCTGCCGCCGAGCGTCTCGCCGAGCGACTCGCCGAGGTCCCCATCCGCACCCCCGAGGTGCCGGTGATCCACAATGCCGACGTGGCCGCCTACGAAGACCCGGAACGCATCCGCGACGCCCTGGTACGCCAGCTCCACTCGCCGGTGCGTTGGGTGGAGACGGTGCGCAAGCTGCACGGGGACGGTGTGGACACCTTCGTGGAGGCCGGCCCCGGCAAGGTCCTCACCGGCCTCAATCGGCGCATCGAACGGTCCGTGATCACCTTGCCCGTGTTCGACCTCAAGACCCTGGAAGCCGCCCTCGCGGCCATGGAGGAGACCGCCCATGGATGAGTCCAAGATCGTCGCCCTGGTGACCGGTGCCTCGCGCGGCATCGGTCAGGCCATCGCCCACGCCCTGGGAGCGCGCGGCATGACGGTGGTGGGCACCGCCACCTCCGAGGCCGGCGCCCAGGCCATCGCCGAGGGCCTGGAGGCGACCGGCGTGAGTGGTACCGGCCTGGTGCTGGACGTCACCGACGGCGCTTCGGTGGAGTCGGTGGTGAAGACCGTGCAGGAACGCTTCGGCCCCGTCCAGGTGTTGGTGAACAACGCCGGCATCACCCAGGACAACCTCCTCATGCGCATGGGGGAGGAGCAGTGGGCGAAGGTGCTGGACACCAACCTCACTTCCGTCTATCGACTGTGCAGGGCCTGTCTGCGGCCGATGATGAAGGCCCGCTACGGGCGCATCGTCAACATCGCCTCGGTGGTGGCGGCCATGGGCAACGCCGGTCAGACCAACTACGCCGCCGCCAAGGCGGGCATGATCGGCTTCACCAAGTCCCTGGCGCGGGAAGTGGGCGCGCGCGGCATCACCGTCAACGCCGTCGCGCCGGGTTTCATCGACACCGACATGACCCGCGCCCTGAGCGAGGAACAACGCCAGGCCCTGCTCGCCAACGTCCCCGTGGGGCGCTTCGGCGAGGCCCGGGAAGTGGCGGAGGCGGTGGCCTTCCTCGCCTCGCCGGCGGCGGGTTACATCACCGGTGAGACGTTGCACGTCAACGGCGGTATGTACATGGCCTGAGCCGGCCGGGCCGTTTGTGGTTTTGCCGGCGCGATTTCAATACAATACCGGCGCAGCTCGGCGCTGCGCACCATCGTTGGGAGGAAACTAGAATCATGAGCGACATCGAAGAACGAGTTAAGAAGATCGTGGTCGAGCAGTTGGGCGTGAGCGAGGAACAGGTGACCCGCGAGGCCTCCTTCGTGGACGATCTGGGCGCCGATTCCCTGGATACCGTGGAGCTGGTCATGGCTCTCGAAGAAGAGTTCGATTGCGAGATCCCAGACGAAGAGGCGGAGAAGATCGCCACCGTCGAGGATGCCATCAAGTACATCGAGTCCCACGTCCAGCAGTAACCGGGCGTCGTCAGGGCGTGAGAGGCCGTGACCATCCGGGTTTCGGCCTTTTTCTTGGAGCCAAGGTGAATCCGTGAGCAAGAGACGAGTCGTGGTCACCGGTCTGGGGATGGTCGGGCCGGTGGGGCTGGACGTGCCCTCCAGTTGGGAGAACGTTCTCGCCGGCAACAGTGGGATCGCGCCCATCGAGCACTTCGACGTGAGCGCCTTTCCCACCCGTTTCGGGGGATCGGTGCGGGGATTCGACGCCAGTGCTTACATCCCCCGCAAAGACATCAAGAAAATGGCCCCTTTCATCCATTACGGCGTCGCCGCCGCCTGCCAGGCGATCCGTGACGCCGGACTGGAGGTGACAGAGGGCGAGGCCGAGCGCTACGGGGTCATCATCGGTTCCGGCATCGGCGGTGTGGAGGGGATCGAAAAGGGTTACGAGGCCTACCTCAAGGGCGGGCCGCGCAAGATCTCTCCCTTTTTCGTGCCTAGCAACATCATCAACATGATCTCCGGGCACGTCTCCATGATGTTCGGCATGAAAGGGCCCAACCTGGCCATCGTCACCGCCTGCACCACGGGTACTCACAGCATCGGCGAGGCGGCGCGCCTGATCCAGGTGGGGGAGGCGGACGTCATGGTCGCCGGCGGGGCGGAGATGGCCACCACCCCCACCGGCCTGGGCGGGTTCTGCGCCGCGCGCGCCCTCTCCACCCGCAACGACGACCCCCAGACCGCCAGCCGCCCCTGGGACCGCGACCGCGACGGTTTCGTCCTCAGCGACGGCGCCGGCGTCCTGGTGCTGGAGGAGTACGAACACGCCAAGGCCCGCGGGGCGACCATCTACGCCGAGTATCTGGGCTGCGGCCTGTCCGCCGACGCCTACCAC
>WFVN01000218.1 GCA_015491615.1 Gammaproteobacteria bacterium | reverse complement strand
TCCCGCCCCCGTGCCCGCCACCGACCTGCTGCGCTGGCCAGGCGTGGTGGAGGCGGCCACCCCCGACCTGGAGGCCCTGCACGCACGCACCCTGGCCCTCCTCGACGAGGCCCTGGACGAGCTGGTGGCGGTGCGCGAGCGGGAAGGCGCGCGCCTGGCTGCCCTCATCGAGGAACGCCTGAGCGCCCTGGAAGACTGGGTGCGGCGGGTCCGCCGGCGCCGCCCCGAGGTCGTCGAGGCGCAGCGCCGCCGCCTGCGCGAACGCCTCGAGGAACTGGCCGGCGAGGTGGACGGGCAACGCCTGGAACAGGAAATGGCCCTCCTCATCCAACGCCTGGACGTGGACGAGGAGCTGGACCGCCTCGACACCCACATCCAGGAAGTGCGCCACCAGCTCCAAGGCGACGGGCCGGTGGGCCGGCGCCTGGACTTCCTCATGCAGGAACTCAACCGCGAGGCCAACACCCTGGCCTCCAAATCCGCCGACGCCGAAACCACCCGCGCCGCGGTGGAGATGAAGGTGCTCATCGAACAGATGCGCGAACAGATCCAGAACATCGAATGACCCAGGAGCAAGCAGCCATGACCGGCACCCTGTTCATCGTCTCCGCCCCCTCCGGGGCGGGCAAGACCAGCCTCGTGAAGGCCCTGGTGGAGCGCCTCGACCACATTCGCCTGTCCGTCTCCTACACCACCCGGGCGCCGCGGCCGGGGGAGCGGGAGGGGATGGACTACCACTTCGTGGACGAGGAGGCCTTCCGGCGCATGGTGCGCGAGGGCGCCTTCCTGGAGCACGCGCGCGTCTTCGACCATTTCTACGGCACCTCCCGCACCTGGATCGAGGAACGGCTGCGCGCCGGTACCGACGTGGTCCTGGAGATCGACTGGCAGGGGGCGCGGCAGGTGCGGGAAGCCATCCCCGGCGCCGTCGGCGTCTTCATCCTGCCCCCCTCCCGCGAGGTCTTGGAAGAACGCCTGCGCGGTCGCGGCCAGGACGACGAGGCGGTCATCGCCCGGCGCATGCAGGACGCGGTGAACGAGATGCGCCACTACAAGGAGTACGACTACCTGGTCATCAACGACGTCTTCGACGAGGCCCTGGAGCAGCTCACCCACATCGTCCATGCCGCCCGCCTGCGCACCCCCCTGCAGGCCCGCCGCCACGCCGAGCTCATCCTCGCCCTGTTGGCCGAAACTTGAGCCTTCGGTTATGATCTAATGTCCTGTCGCGCGGCGCGGCCGCGCTTTATCCCGTTTCCACGCCGAATTTTCGTTAGGAGTTCACATGGCCCGCATCACCGTCGAGGACTGTCTGGAGAAGGTCCCCAATCGTTTCCAGCTCGTGCTCCTGGCCGCCAAGCGCGCCCACCAACTGGAGCAAGGCCGCGAGCCCCTGGTCCCCTGGGAAAACGACAAGCCCACCGTCGTCGCCCTGCGCGAGATCGCCGAGGGCAAGATCAGCCCCGAGAGCATGGCGACGCAAGAAGCCGAAGCGGCCCGTGCCGCCGCCGAGGCAGTGCTGGGCGGTGGCGCGGAAGAAAACGCCGCCTGAGCACTTGGCCACGCCCGAACCCACCCCTCCCGCCGCCCCCGGCAACGCGGTTGCCCACAGCGATCCCACGCGTTTTCTCATCGACGACCTCTGTCGCCTGGTCCGCGAGTATCTCCCCGAGGACCAGGCGCTGCAGGTCCGTGCCGCCTTCGAGGTGGCCGAACGCGCCCACGAGGGCCAATTCCGCAAGAGCGGCGAGCCCTACATCGTCCACCCCCTGGCGGTGGCGCGCATCCTGGCGGAGATGCGCCTGGACCACCAGACCCTCATGGCCGCCCTCCTCCACGACGTCATCGAAGACACCGACCTGATCCGCGAGGACCTCGCCGAGCGTTTCGGCGAGGAGGTGGCCAGCCTGGTGGACGGGGTCACCAAACTCACCCAGATCGAGTTCCAGAGCAAGGCGGAGGCGCAGGCGGAGAATTTCCGCAAGATGATCCTCGCCATGGCCGAGGACATCCGCGTCATCCTCATCAAGCTGGCCGACCGCCTGCACAACATGCGTACCCTGGGGGCCATGCCAGCGGACAAGCGCCGCCGCATCGCCCGCGAGACGCTCGACATTTACGTCCCCATCGCCAATCGCCTGGGCATGAACAACCTGCGCATCGAGCTACAGGACCTGGGGTTTTTCGCCCTCCACCCCTTGCGCGCGCGCATCCTCAAGGAAGCGGTGGCCAAGGCGCGCGGCAACCGCCGCGAAGTAGTGGAGCGCATCACCGGCGAGATCCAGGAGCGCCTGCGTGCGGAAGGCATCGACGGCGAGGTGTACGGGCGAGAAAAGCACCTTTACAGCATCTACCAGAAAATGAAGACCAAGCGCATGTCCTTCCGCGAGGTGATGGACGTGTACGCCTTCCGCATCGTCGTCGATCGGGTGGACACCTGCTACCGCGCCCTGGGCGTCGTCCACAACCTCTACAAGCCCCTGCCCGGGCGCTTCAAGGACTACATCGCCATCCCCAAGGCGAACGGCTACCAGTCCCTCCACACCGTCCTCTTCGGCCCCTACGGCATCCCCATCGAGGTGCAGATCCGCACAGAGGACATGCACAAGGTGGCCGAGACCGGCGTCGCCGCCCATTGGCTCTACAAAGACAACGCCGTCGGCGGTCCCACTCCGCGGGAGTGGATCAGCAGCCTCCTGGAGCTGCAGAAGAACGCCGGCAACTCCATGGAATTCCTGGAACACGTCAAGATCGACCTGTTCCCCGAGGGGGTCTACGTCTTCACCCCCAAGGGCGACATTCTGGAGCTGCCCCGTGGCGCCACCCCGGTGGACTTCGCCTACGCCGTCCACTCCGACATCGGCCACCACTGCATCGCCGCCAAGGTGGACCGCCAACTCGTGCCCCTGCGCTACCGCCTGGAACACGGGCAGACGGTGGAGATCCTCACCGCTCCGGGGGCGCACCCCGACCCCGCCTGGCTCAACTTCGTCGTCACCGGCAAGGCGCGCTCCAATATTCGCCACTACCTCAAGAACCTGCAACGGCGCGAGGCGGTGGCCCTGGGCGAGCGCCTGCTGCGCAACGCCCTCGACGAGCTGGGCCTCGCCTACGACCGCCTGGGCGAGGAACGGATGCAAGAACTCCTGGGGACCTTGGGCCTGAAGTCGCGCGAGCAACTGCTGGAACAGATCGGCCTGGGCAAACGCCTGGCCCTCATCGTCGCCCGCCAGATCGCCCGCCAGCACGCCGGCGAGGAAACGCCTACCGCTCCCGCTCCCGTTTCTACCTCCTCGCGCCTGCGCGCCATGCTCGCCCGCTACACCCCCCAGTTCCTCAATTTCGGCCGCGAGCGCGACCAGGAACGCAAGGCCGCCAACCGCCCCCTGGCCATCCGCGGCACCGAGGGCATCGTCGTCAGCTACGCCAAGTGCTGCCGTCCCATCCCCGGCGACCCCATCATCGGCTTCGTCTCCGCCGGTCGCGGCATCGTCGTCCACGTCAGCGGCTGCAAGAACGCCCGCGAGGACCGCCACGACGCCACCCACTGGATCCCGGTGGAATGGGAGGACGCCCCGGAGGGCGAATTCCCGGTGGACATCCGCGTGAGCGTGGTCAACCAGCGCGGCGCCCTGGCCACCGTCGCCGCCGTCATTGCCGAGATGGGGGCCAACGTGGAGAATGTCGCCCTGGAAGAACGCGACGGCAGGCACTCCGACCTGCTGTTCACCGTGGACGTCAAGGACCGCAAGCACCTGGCCCGCATCATGCGCCGCGTGCGCCGCCTGGACCTGGTCCGCCGCATCAACCGCAGCAAGGGCTGATCATGAACCGACACTTCATCGAGACCGCCGAGGCCCCCCAGGCCATCGGCACCTACTCCCAGGCCGTCAAGGTGGGCAACACCGTCTATCTCTCCGGCCAGATCCCCCTGGACCCCAAGACCATGACCCTGGTGGAGGGCGACATCGCCGCCCAGGTCACCCGCGTGTTCGAGAACCTGCGCGCCGTGGCCGCGGCCGCCGGCAGCGACCTCGCCCATGCCGTCAAGCTGACCTGCTACCTCACCGACCTGGACCACTTCCCGGTGGTCAACGAAGTCATGTCCCGCTTCATCGAGCCGCCCTACCCGGCGCGCGCGGTGGTGGGCGTTGCCGCCCTGCCCAAGGGGGCGCGGGTGGAGATCGACGCGATCCTCATTCTCCCCGAGTGACCATGCAAGGAACCATTTTCCAACGCATCGCCGAGGAACTGGGGGTGCGGGCGGAGCAAGTGCGCGCCACCGCCCGGCTGCTGGACGAAGGGGCCACCGTCCCCTTCATCGCCCGCTACCGCAAGGAGGTCACCGGCGGTCTGGACGACACCCAGCTGCGCACCCTGGAGAGTCGGTTGGCCTACCTGCGCGAGCTGGAGGCGCGGCGGGAGACGGTGCTCGACACCATCCGCGCCCAGGGCCGCCTCACCCCGGAGCTGGAGGCGGCCATCCGCGCCGCCGACAGCAAGACCCGCCTGGAGGACCTCTACCGTCCCTACCAGCCCAAGCGCCGCAGCAAGGCGCAGAAGGCGCGCGAGGCCGGCCTCGGTCCCCTGGCCGAAGTCATCGCCGCCGACCCGGGCACGGCGCCGGAGACCCTGGCGGCGGACTTCGTGGACGCCGAGCGGGGCGTACCCGACGTGGAGGCGGCCCTGGAGGGCGCCCGCCAGATCCTCATGGAGGGCTACGCCGACGACCCCGACCTCAACCAGCTCCTTCGCGAACGCCTCTGGCGAAGCGCCCGCCTCGCCAGCCACCTGGCCGACGGCCAGCACGACGAGGCCCCCAAGTTCGAGGACTACTTCGACTACCACGAACCCCTCGCCGGCCTCCCCTCCCACCGCGCCCTGGCCCTCCTGCGGGGGCGGCGCCTGGGCGTCCTCTCCCTGGAACTGGTGGTGGAGGAAGACGGCGGGCTGATCCCCATCGCCGACAGCGAGACCCTCGCCGAGGCCGTCCTGGCCCATCACCGGCTGGCCGACGACGACCGACCCGGGACGCGATTCCTGCGCCGTTGCGCCCGCGACGCCTGGCGCATCAAACTGGCCACCCGCCTGGAGAGCGAACTCAAGCAGCGCCTCAAGGAACGGGCCGAGGAGGAGGCCATCGCCGTCTTCGCCGCCAACCTCAAGGACGTGCTCATGGCCGCCCCCGCCGGCCCGAAGACGGTCATGGGTCTGGACCCCGGCTTTCGCGCCGGCGTCAAGGTGGCGGTGGTGGACCCCACCGGCCGCCTTCTGGAGACCGCCACCATCCACCCGCACGCGCCGCAGAAACGCTGGGACGAGGCCCTGGACACCCTCCAGGCCCTGGTGGAACGGCACCGGGTGGACCTCATCGCCATCGGCAACGGCACCGCCTCGCGCGAGACCGACCGCCTCGCCGACCAGCTCCTGCGCCGCCTGGACGGCCGCCGCCCCGCCAAGGTCCTCATCTCCGAGGCCGGCGCCTCCGTCTATTCCGCCTCGCCCCTGGCGGCGGAGGAATTCCCCGACCTGGACGTGGCCCTGCGCGGCGCCGTCTCCATCGCCCGGCGCCTGCAGGACCCCCTCGCCGAACTGGTGAAGATCGATCCCAAGGCCATCGGCGTCGGCCAGTACCAGCACGACGTCAATCAACGTCGCCTGGCCCAGGCCTTGGAAGCGGTGGTGGAGGACTGTGTGAACGCCGTGGGGGTGAACGTCAACACCGCCTCCGTGCCCCTGCTGGCGCGCGTCTCCGGCCTCGGCGACACCCTCGCCCGCCACATCGTCGCCCACCGCGAGCAGCACGGCCCGTTCACCAGCCGCGAGCAACTGCGCGCCGTGCCGCGCCTGGGGGCCAAGACCTTCGAGCAGGCGGCCGGCTTCCTGCGCGTGCCCGAGTCCGACAACCCCCTGGACAACTCCGCCGTGCACCCCGAGGCCTACCCCCTGGTGCAGCGCATCGCCGCCCACCTGAGCACGGACGTGCGCACCCTCATCGGCGACGCCGAGACCCTGCGCCGCCTCGACCCCGCCCGCTTCACCGACGAACGCTTCGGCGAACCCACCGTGCGCGACATCCTCGCCGAGCTGGAGAAACCCGGGCGCGATCCGCGGCCCGAGTTCGTCACCGCCCGCTTCCGCGACGACGTGCGCGAGATCGCCGACATCAAACCGGGGATGATCCTGGAGGGGGTGGTGAGCAACGTCACCAACTTCGGCGCCTTCGTGGACATCGGCGTGCACCAGGACGGCCTCATCCACATCTCTCAGCTCTCCGAACGCTTCGTGAAGGACCCGCGCCAGGTGGTGCGCGCTGGCCAGGTGGTGCGGGTGCGCGTCCTGGACGTGGATCCGGTGCGCAAGCGCGTCGGCCTCTCCCTGCGCCTGCAGGAGAACGGCGCGGAGGCCGCGCCCGCCGGCCACGACCGTCCCCGTCCCACCGGCAACCGCCGCCGGGGCCCGCGCGAGCGCGAGCCCGGCAACACCCTCGCCCACGCCTTCCGCCGCGCCCGTCGCCAGTGAAAGGAGTCACCATGGCCCACGACGACAATCCCCTGCCCGCCGCCCAACGGCGCTTCCTCGACGCCCTGCCCGCCGGCCCCCTGGGGCGCGAAGACCTGCCCCTGGAAGCGGCCCTCGGGCGTGTCC
>WFVN01000217.1 GCA_015491615.1 Gammaproteobacteria bacterium | reverse complement strand
TGACCTCCAGGACGTAGATTTCGTTCCCCTGCAAGGCGAGCTGGCAGTTCATGAGGCCGCGCACGTCGAGGGCCCGGGCCAGGCGCACCACCTGCTCGCGGATGCGCCCCTGGGTGGCCTCGTCGAGGCTGTAGGGGGGCAGGGAGCAGGCCGAGTCTCCGGAGTGGACCCCGGCCTGTTGATGTGCTGCATGATGCCACCCACGAACACCCGCTCGCCGTCGCACACGGCGTCCACGTCCACTTCCACCGCCTGATCCAGGAAGCGGTCCAGGAGCACGGGGGCATCGTTGGAGACGGACACCGCCTCGCGCATGTAGCGGGTCAGCTCCTCGGCGTTGTAGACGATCTCCATGGCGCGCCCGCCGAGGACGTAGGACGGCCGCACCACCAGCGGGTAGCCCAGGGCCTCGGCCTTCTCCAGGGCCTCCTCCAGGGAGCGGGCGGTGGCATTGGGGGGCTGCTTGAGGCCCAAGCGCTCGATGAGCTGCTGGAAGCGCTCCCGGTCCTCGGCCAGGTCGATGGCGTCGGGGCTGGTGCCAATGATGGGGGCGCCGGCGGCGGCCAGGTCGCGGGCCAGCTTGAGGGGGGTCTGGCCGCCGTACTGGACGATGACTCCCTTGGGATTCTCCACGTGCAGGATTTCCAGCACGTCCTCCAGGGTGAGGGGCTCGAAGTACAACCGGTCGGAGGTGTCGTAGTCGGTGGACACCGTCTCCGGGTTGCAGTTGATCATGATGGTCTCGAAGCCGTCCTCGCGGCAGGCCTGGGCGGCGTGCACGCAGCAGTAGTCGAATTCGATGCCCTGGCCGATGCGGTTGGGGCCGCCGCCGAGGACGACGATCTTGTCGCGGTTACTGGGTTCGGCCTCGCATTCTTCCTCGTAGGTGGAGTAGAGGTAGGCGGTGGCGGTGGGGAACTCGGCGGCGCAGGTGTCCACGCGCTTGTACACCGGGCGCACGCCCAGGGCATGGCGGGCGGCGCGCACGGCGTGCTCGTCGCATCCCAGCAGGCGCGCCAGACGCCGGTCGGAGAAGCCCTTGGCCTTGAGGCGGCGCAATTCAGCGGCGTCCAGGTCGGCGAGCTTGCGCCCCTCGAGGTCCCGCTCGATGGCCACCAGTTCCTCGATCTGCACCAGGAACCAGGGGTCGATGCGGGAGCGCTCGTGCACCTCCTCCAAGGTAAAGCCGGCGCGGAAGGCGTCGGCCAGGTGCAGGTAACGCTCGGGGCCGGGGACGGCGATGGCCTGGCGCAAGCGCTCGACGGCTTCGGGCTCGTCCGGGCGGATGCGCTCGTCGAGCCCGTCGATGCCCGTCTCCAGGCCGCGCAGGGCCTTCTGGAAGGACTCCTGGAAGGTGCGACCGATGGCCATCACCTCGCCCACCGATTTCATCTGCGTGGTGAGGACAGGTTCGGCCTGGGGGAACTTCTCGAAGGTGAAACGGGGGATCTTGGTGACCACGTAGTCGATGGCCGGCTCGAAGGAGGCCGGGGTGGCGCCGCCGGTGATCTCGTTCTGCAGCTCGTCCAGGGTGTAGCCCACCGCCAGCTTGGCGGCCACCTTGGCGATGGGGAAGCCGGTGGCCTTGGAAGCCAGGGCCGAGGAGCGGGACACGCGCGGGTTCATCTCGATGATGATGAGGCGGCCGTCCTCGGGGTTGATGGCGAACTGGACGTTGGAGCCGCCGGTCTCCACGCCGATCTCCCGCAGCACCGCCAGGGAGGCGTCGCGCAGGATCTGGTATTCCTTGTCGGTGAGGGTCTGGGCGGGGGCGACGGTGATGGAGTCGCCGGTGTGCACGCCCATGGGGTCGAAGTTCTCGATGGAGCAGACGATGATGCAGTTGTCCTTGCGGTCGCGCACCACCTCCATCTCGTATTCCTTCCACCCCAGCACCGATTCCTCGATGAGCAGCTCGTTGGTGGGCGAGAGGTCCAGGCCGCGCTCGCAGATCTCGAGGAATTCCTCGCGGTTGTAGGCGATGCCGCCGCCGGAGCCGCCCAGGGTGAAGGACGGGCGGATGATGCAGGGGAAGCCCAGGGGGGCCTGCACCTGCTCGGCCTCCTCCAGGGAGTGGGCGATGGCGGAGCGGGGGGTGGCGAGGCCGACCTTGGCCATGGCCTGGCGGAACAGGTCGCGGTCCTCGGCCTTGTCGATGGCCTCGCGGGAGGCGCCGATGAGCTCCACGCCGTACTCGTCCAGGACGCCGTGGCGGGCCAGGTCGAGGGCGCAGTTGAGGGCCGTCTGCCCGCCCATGGTGGGGAGCAGGGCGTCCGGGCGCTCCTTTTCGATGATCTTGGCCACCACTTCCCAGGTCACCGGTTCGATGTAGGTGGCGTCGGCCATCTCCGGGTCGGTCATGATGGTGGCCGGGTTGGAGTTCACCAGGATGACCCGGTAGCCCTCCTCGCGCAGGGCCTTGCAGGCCTGGGCGCCGGAATAGTCGAATTCGCAGGCCTGGCCGATGACGATGGGCCCGGCGCCGATGATGAGGATGCTTTCGATGTCGGTGCGTTTGGGCATGTCGTGGTCAGGCGCTGTGCTGTTGGCGATGGTGAAGACAGGCGCTCTCCATCGGCGAGCGGTGAAGAGCGTCCTTGGCCGGCTGGAGCGGTTCCGGGGACATGGTCAACTCCTATGTTGCATGGCGTCGATGAAGCGGTCGAAGAGGAAGGCGGCGTCGTGGGGGCCGGGGCTGGCCTCGGGGTGCCCCTGGAAGCCGAAGGCGGGGCGGTCGCGGTGGGCGATGCCCTGCAGGGAGCCGTCGAACAGGGAACGGTGGGTGGCCTGGAGGTGCTCGGGGAGGCTGGCCTCGTCCACCGCGAAGCCGTGGTTCTGGGAGGTGATCATCACCCGTCCGCTGGCCAGGTCCTGCACCGGGTGGTTGGCGCCGTGGTGGCCGAATTTCATCTTTTCCGTGCGCGCCCCGGAGGCCAGGGCCAGGAGTTGGTGGCCGAGGCAGATGCCGAACAGGGGCAGGCGCCGCTCGAGGAGCTCGCCGATGGCGGCGATGGCGTAGTCGCAGGGTTCCGGGTCGCCGGGACCGTTGGAGAGCATGACGCCGTCGGGCTCCAGGGCGAGGACACGCTCCACGGGGGTGTCGGCGGGGAAGACGGTGACGCGGCAGCCGCGCCCGGCGAGCATGCGCAGGATGTTGCGCTTGACCCCGTAGTCGTACACCGCCACGCTGAGGTCGTCCGGGCCGGGCTCGCGCACGGCGTGGCCGGCGCCCAGTTCCCAGGTGCCCTCGTTCCAGTCGTAGGGCCGCTCGCAGGTGACGGCGCGGGCCAGGTCCATGCCGGAAAGGCCTGGGAAGGCGCGCGCCCGTTCGATGGCCTCGGCCTCGTCCAGGCCGTCGCCGGCGACGATGCAGCCGCCCTGGGCGCCCCGCTCCCGCAGGATGCGGGTGAGGCGGCGGGTGTCGATGCCGGCGATGGCCACCGTGCCCTGTTCCGCCAGATATTCGCCCAGGGGCATCTGCGCGCGCCAGTTGCTCACCAGGGGGGAGAGGTGGCGGATCACCAGGCCGGCGGCATGCACGCGCCCGGATTCGGCGTCGTCGGGGTTGACGCCCACGTTGCCGATGTGGGGATAGGTGAGAGTGACGATCTGGCGAGCGTAGGAGGGATCGGTGAGGATCTCCTGATATCCGGTCATGGCGGTGTTGAACACCACCTCGCCGACGGTGACGCCCTCGGCACCGATGGATTCTCCGTGGAACACGCTGCCATCGGCGAGGGCCAACAGGGCTGGTTTGCGCAAGGTCTCCTCCGGGCGGGCATACGAAAGCGGGAGGTATCCGGCTGATGCCTCCCGCGTCCGTCATGGGTACTGAAGATTCGGTCGTTTATTTTAGCCGCCGGGGCGCTTGCCTGTCCATGCGAGGGCGGCGTCCTCACGGCGATTTCAGGTCCAGCACGTCCTGCATGTCGTAGAGGCCGGGGGCACGGCCGGCCAACCAACGGGCGGCACGCACGGCGCCTTTGGCGAAGGTCATGCGCGAGCTGGCCTTGTGGGTGATCTCCACCCGTTCGCCGATGCCGGCGAACATGACCGTGTGCTCGCCGACGATGTCGCCGGCACGAATGGTCTCGAAACCGATGACCTCGCGCGGGCGCTCGCCGGTGTGCCCCTGGCGGCCGTACACCGCCACCTCGGACAGGTCACGCCCGAGGGCGCGGGCCACCACCTCGCCCATGGCCAGGGCAGTGCCCGAGGGGGCGTCCACCTTGTGGCGGTGGTGGGCCTCGATGATTTCGATGTCCACCTCGTCGCCGAGGACGCGGGCGGCCAGGTCCAGGAGCTTGAGGCACAGGTTGACCCCCACGCTCATGTTGGGGGCCCAGACGATGGGGATGGCCGCGGCCGCCTCGCGGATGACAGCCTGCTGTTCCCCGGACAGGCCGGTGGTGCCGATGACCATGGCGCATCCGGCCGCGCGCGCGGC
>WFVN01000216.1 GCA_015491615.1 Gammaproteobacteria bacterium | reverse complement strand
GTCCCCGTTCCCCCTACGAGGGCGAACGGGTGCTCACCGAGGGGGTGGTGACGGCGGTGATGCGCGGTCAGCGCCAGGTGTGGATCCAGGACCCCGAGGGCGACGGTGACCGCTGGACCTCCGACGGACTCGTCGTCCGTGACGCCCGGGGTTGGCCCTTCCTACCACGCCCCGGCGACTGGGTGCGCCTGGTGGGACGGATACAGGAGTATGCCCGCGGGCGCGAGCTGCCACAGACGCAACTGGTGGACCTGGAACGGGTCGAGCGCCTGGCTGGCGACCGGCCCCTGCCCGAGGCGGTGCCCCTGCGACGCCTGCCGCACGTGTTCCTCTCCGCTGCCATCCGCCGTTGGGAAGCGGTGGAGGGGATGCGTGTGCGCCTCGGCGCCGCCGTGGTGGTGGGCCCCAGCGACCGCTACGGCACGGTCACGGTGGTACACCGCAAACGTCTCGCCCGCTGCCCCGCGCCCGTCGATCCCGACGCCTGCTCCGGTCTGGTGATGGAACCACGACTCGGCCCACACCTGCTGGTGCGCCCCTATCCGGGAGAACGCGTGGACTACAACCCCGAGCGCATCTTCCTGGACGACGACCTCGCGCGCCTCCCCGACCTGCGCCCCGGCGACGTGGTGGGCGAGATCACCGGAGTGGTGGGCTACGCCTACGGCGCCTACCGCCTCTACGTGCAAAATGCCAAGCCCCGTGTCGCGCCCCTGCCCGAAGCGCCGGTGGATCCTTTACCGCCGCGCCGCCCCGAATGGTTGCGCCTGGCCACCTTCAACCTCAAAAACCTGTTCGACGAGCGCGACGACCCGGGCAAGGCGGACGAGCGCAGCACCCTCGGGCCGCGACAGTTAAAACGCAAGCTGGACAAACTGGCACGCGTCATCGCCGGTGAGCTGCAGGGACCCGACGTGGTGCTGGTACAGGAGCTGGAGAACGAGCCGGTGGGGCAGCGCCTGGCGGCACGGGTGAGCGAACTGACCGGTCGCTCCTACCACCTCCGTTCCCTGGACGCCGGCGACCGGCGCGGTATCGAAGTGGGGTTACTGTGGGCCGCCGAGCGCCTGACCCTGGAAGACTTGTTCCTCCTCGAAGCCCGTCACACCGGCGGCGTGGCCGTTCCCGGACGCGCCCCCCTGGTGGCGCGCCTGCGCCTGGACGACGGCGCCCGCCTGACGGTGGTGGGCGTACACTTCTCCAGCCGCCTGGGGGACGACCCCCTATACGGCGTTCGCCAGCCCCCGCAACGTCCCAGCGACGCCCGCCGCCGAACCCAGGCGCGCGCCGTGCGCGCCTTCGTGGAACGGGTACTGGAAAACGACCCAAGCGCCGCCCTGGTGGTGGCGGGAGACTTCAACGACCTGCCCTTTCCCGAACCCGGGGAAGGGGTGGATCCTGTGAACCTCGTCGCCGGCACGGCCCCCCCGCGCCTGGAGAACCTGGTGCAGCGTCTGCCCGCGCCGCGTCGTTATACCTTCATCCACCGTGGCAACGCTCAAGCCATCGATCACATCCTGGTAAGTCCGAGTTTGCGTCCCTGCGTGGTCGGGGTATTCGTGGCGCACGTCAACGCCGACTACCCGGAACGCTTGGCACGACGTCCGGCCACTCCTCTGCGCGCCTCCGACCACGATCCCCTGGCGATCGACCTGGCGCGCGCCTGCCTGCCCCGCTAGGTTATGGGAAAAATGCAAGGTTTCACGGGCATCAGGCTTGCTTGGGCGGCCTCTACTCGCGTTGGCATTTGATCATGAATGCATGACTGAGCAACGCCGCGGCAGGATGCAGAGTATTCCAAACGACCTTCATGGCGCGTGATTCCAAAAGGGGTTGAAGACGCTTTAACTTGCTCGGGGCAATGGGGACCCAATAGCGTTTGACGTTATGAAAACCACTCTGTTTCAAGGAGTTTATCAAAGCATTGGGATTTTCGTAGCGCATTTTCAGCGTTTTACGAGTCATTCGATGGACCGATCTTTCCAAGAGATGAGGTACGCAAAGGCTGTTCAAGCCATCGATCCACAGTTCCCCTCCGGGTTTGAGGACACGGTGGATCTCGTTGATCAGTGCAGTGGAGTGGCTGAGAGCTTGCGTCACACCAAAACAGACCACACCGTCGAACGAGGCTGATTTGAAAGGGAGCTTTTGCGCATCTCCCGCACACCAGTGGATGTTCTTTGAAACGTATTTTTGCTTTCCCTTCATCAAGGCAGCCACGTTGTAATCGAGGCCACACGCAATCTTTCCGTTCTGCACGAGATGATTGGTGTATGTCCCCGCGCCGCAACCGATGTCAACCCACAGAGTACCGTTTTCGCTAGGGTTCCAGAGCGACTTGAAAGTGCGTATCCGCACCGCCAGGCCACTGGGAGACCAGCCTGCAATACCGGCGTCGTCGTTGTATTCGTTGGCAAAACCTATGAATCTTTTCTGCCAGTCCTTCTCGAAATTCATGCTTTGGTTTTTTCCTGATTGATCGTTTGCGGGTGGGATGAATTTGGCACTGTCAATTTTTTTCAAGCAGCCTGGAAACCATCTCGAGGGTGACGATACGGCCCAGTTCTCTCCTATAGATATGCGGCTTTTTCTGGATCACGTCGAGAGCGCTGGATAGGGCATCCTCATTGAGGAACGCCGTCACCCTCATGTCTTCGGGAGAGACGAACGAGCGGCCTTCCTCATGTTTTAGAATCATGGAGATATCTGCGCCGGAAGTGGGTGGTGGTCGATAAGGTGTTTTGGTGATCATCCTTTGCAGTTTGTTGAATATTCTTCTCGACGTATCGGTGAGATAGGGGAGGAAGAGGTGCAATGTCGTCGGCCGGATTGGCAAGGCCGGACAACCGTCGGTCATCGGGATGCGTGCCAATTTGGGATTCAAGCCCTCAATGATACGTCTCATGAGACGATTGTTTTTTCGATGTCGGTAATCGTTTCTGAGTCCCAGTTCGAGCACGGGGCGAAACGCCAAGGGGGATAGGCAAGGCCAGATGCGAACGGTCGAGCTGGAGATGCGTCCTTGCCACCGCTGCATTCGCATGTGCAGATAGATGTAGTCCATTTGTCTGTATCTCGGTACGTCGGAGAGGGGAGACAAGATTTTTCGGATAACCTCGCCCACGTGATCGATGAGTGACTCTTTGTCAAATCCTGTGACCAGGCCGCACATTACGTCATTCGTGACGAAGCGCGATTTCGCTAGCTGCTTGCCATCGAGCAGAGACCTTTGGGTCGGGTTTGGTAGCAGCAATTCCCACCAGTAACCGCGATACGCCTCTCCAGCCGATCCATTGATACTGACGGAAAACACCCTCGCCTGCTCCTGATGTATTTTTTTTATGATGGCATAATCGAATACGTCATATTCGCCATCGGTGTAGAACAACGAGCTCTTCGCCTCGCTCCACCAATTTTCGAAATTTTCGAAGCCCGCGGAGTGCACTTGGAGATCCAAAGAAAGGACGTCGGCGATATGCTTGGCAACGAGAACGTCATCGCTCGTTTCCGGGCCGGAGACATTGGTGTGAATCGGCTCGCTACAGTGCAGGGCGGCACCCACTACGGCCCTGGAGTCGAATCCCCCTGTCAAATCGAACGCCGGTCGGGAATGGCTGGTGAAGATACTGCACGCGGATCGGGAAAGCCTGTCTGCGATTTTCTCGGGTGAAGGATTCGTCGGCGTATCATGCAAAATGTCGTGTAGATCCCAATATATGTGAACAGAAACCCGTTTTCCTTCATGAGTGCGCCAGGATGCGGGCGGGAGCTTTTCTATTTCTTTGAAAAGGGTTCTATTTTCGTATATCGTCCCGGATGCCAGAAATTCTGCCAGGCTCCTGTCGTCCCAGGAGGTCTCCGACAACAATGCCAGCAATAGCGACGATGAACTGTAAACGGAAATTCCATTTATGTTTCTAAGGTATACATGATAACCACCGAGGGGGTCGCTACATATGCTCGTGGTTCCTTTGCACAGGTTGCCCATGCCCAGGGCATAGCTCCCTTCGAGGTTTTTCAGATCATTCTCGTTGCCATGTAAATAGTCGATCAGGCTCGATGGCGTGGCTCCCTCAAGGAACTGCCACGCACCGCAAATGAAGGCCCACTCACCCGTGCCTTTGTTGTGCTCGAAAATTTGCCCTTTTCCAGAGTCCGAGGGAATGAGTAAAAGACGGGTGTTGGGGGTTTGAAGAACGTCGTCGGTACTTCGTCGAAAATGTTTTTTTATCAATGCATGGCAAGTCTGGTGCAAGGAGAGCACGCTTCCATTTTCGCTCTCATCCTCTTGCCGTTGGATTAACACGAATTGGCTCATTTCAAGTCCTCTTGACGAAAGTCTTTTCTATCGAGCACTTTTACGCACCGGAAAGCGCCTGTCCTGGACTCCAGAGAAGCCGTTGGGTAGGGATCGATCATGGTGTCAATCATATCATCTTTAGCCAGCGGTGCATGGCGACTCGGTCCCTTGACGAGGAGAAAGATTACTCTTCAGTTGCTCTTCGGAAGATGTTGCGTGACGCGGATATCTATATGGAGTGCGGGAAGTGTCCATGGTGTAGGAAACAACATAATCAGGTGTTGCGTTGGCCATGTGGCGAGGGGCCGATCGTAACCGGTTTCCTGGGGCGATGATCGGCAGCCGAGTGTGAACAACTTTGGAGGGTTTGCGCAACAGGGACAAAATTATATAACTCAAGTTGATTATTTTGAAACAAATGATAGATTATAGTTTATGGAAGTTCTCCACGTGAATCATCTGGTGCGTCACGCCACCCTGCGCCAGCTTCAGATCCTGGTCACAGTGGCGCAGGCGGGTGGTTACACCCGAGCGGCCGATGTCTTGCATCTGACACAGCCCACCATCTCCATGCAATTGAAAAAACTTGCCGATACGGTGGGGGAGCCGTTGTTCGAGCGAGTGGGAAAGCGCTTGCATCTGACAGCGGTGGGGGAGCGGGTATTGCGAGCAGCGGAAGACATCCTCGACCGTCTGGGGCAGTTGGGGGACGAACTTGATGAGCTGCAAGGACAGGTGAAAGGGCGGCTGCGCATCGCCGTGGTGACCACCGCTACGGCTTTCATTCCCCGTTTGTTGGGCATCTTTCTGCAGCGCTATCCCGAGGTGACCCCTTCGTTGACGGTGGTGAACCGGGCCCGTGCCCTGCGCCGCCTGCAGGACAACGAGGACGACCTGGTGGTCATGGGGCAGGTGCCCGAATCCATGGATCTGGAGGCCCATGCCTTTCTGGACAACGTGTTGGTCATGGTCGCCGCCGCGGATCACCCCTTGGCCGGGCGCAAGGGTATTTCCCTGGAGCGTATCGCCCGTGAACCTTTTCTGGTGCGTGAGGCAGGCTCGGGTACCCAGCAAGCGGTCAACCGCTTGTTCGCCAACCGCGGACTCACCCCCAACTACGCCATGGAGCTGGGCGGTGCCGAGGCCATCAAGCACGCTCTCATGGCAGGGCTGGGCGTGTCCGTACTATCGGTCAACAACGTGGAGCTGGAACTCCAGGCCGGGCGCCTGGCGGTGTTGGACGTGGAGGGTTTCCCTCTCAAGCGGGCGTGGTATGTGGTCCATCCGCGCGGTAAGCACCTCTCCCGCGTGAGTCGGACTTTTCTTGATTTTCTGGTGCGGGAGGCGCGAGCGCTGGTGGATACCGGGACAGAGGTGTTGGGTAATGGTGGAGCGATTTGGGGCGGGGAGAGAGGCGGAGCCTAGTTTTCGCATGAATTTAAATGGCTTGCCTACTGTTGTTCGTTTTGTTCGAGAGTGGTTGGAAGGGTCGGGAGGGACATGACATCTTTAAAGTAAACGGGGAAAGTAGAGTTGGCTCGGGGGAATTCGGACGAATCCGCTCTTTGCGAGAAAGGTCGATAAATCGTCGCCGCGTTGACCTGATCCCCGCCCTTTGACATATTTGCGCGGGGGCCGCGCGAGGCGGCCGCGGCACGTCGCTCAATCTGAGGAAGCAAGCCCTTTGCGGGCCCGCCGGCATGATCAAAGTCGTACTCGTGGACGATCACCAACTGGTGCGCACCGGGATCAAGCTGATCCTGGAAGGCACCGGCAACGTGCGTATCGTCGGTGAGGCGGAGAGCGGGGAAGCGGCCATTGAGGTGGTGCAGGAGACGTACCCCGATGTCGTTCTCATGGACATCAGCATGCCCGGCATGGGCGGCTTGGAGGCCACCCGCAAGCTCCTCGCCGCCCACCCCGGCCTCAAGGTGGTGGTCCTCTCCGTGCACGTGGAGGAGCCCTTCCCCAGTCGCTTCATGAAGGTGGGGGCGAGCGGCTACCTCACCAAGGACTGCGCGGTGGAGGAGATGCTCGCCGCCATCACCACTGTCCACCAGGGGGGGCGCTACATCGGCGCCGAGGTGGCCCGCAAGATGGCCATGCACCATATCCCCGGCGGCGCCAGTTCTCCCTTCGAGCGCCTTTCCGACCGCGAGCTGCAGGTGATGATGATGGTCATCCGCGGCGCCAAGGTCACAGAAATCTCGGAAAAGCTGTTCATCAGCACCAAGACGGTGAACACCTATCGCTACCGGGTGTTCGAGAAGCTCGGTGTCAAGAACGACGTGGAGCTGACCCACCTGGCCATGCGCCACGGCATCATCGAAGAGGCCGACCTGGCCGCTTCCCGTTGAGCGGCATCGTGCCGTTCCCGGTCATCCTCCTCATGGGCCCGACGGCGGCGGGCAAGACCGACCTCGCCCTGGCCCTCGCCGAGCGCCTGCCGGTGGACATCGTCAGCGTCGATTCGGCGATGGTCTATCGGCGCATGGACATCGGCACCGGCAAGCCGCCGCCCGAGATCCTCGCCCGCTACCCCCACCGCTTGGTGGACATCCGTGAACCCTTCGAACCCTATTCGGCGGCCGAATTCCAGGCCGACGCCCGGCAGGCCATCGAGGCCATCCACGCCGCAGGCCGCATCCCCCTCCTGGTGGGGGGGACGATGCTCTATTTCCGTGCCCTCACCGAAGGGCTGTCACGCCTGCCCGCCGCCGATCCCGACCTGCGTCGCGAGCTGGAGGCGGCACTGGCGCGCCGCGGCGCGGCGGCGCTGCATGTCGAATTAGCGCGTTTGGATCCCCCCTCGGCGCGGCGCATCCACCCCAACGACCCGCAACGCATCCTGCGTGCTCTGGAGGTTTGCCGCCTATCCGGACGGCCCTATTCCAGTCTTCTGGGGGAACGCCACGGGGCCTTGCGGGGTCCTTGTCTTAAACTGGCCCTGGCGCCCGCCGAGCGGGCCCGCCTGCACCAGCGCATCGAACGGCGTTTCGATGCCATGCTGACGGCCGGCCTGGTGGATGAGGTGGCTGCCCTGCGCACGGACCCGCGCATCCACGCCGCCCTGCCGAGCATGCGCTCGGTGGGTTACCGCCAGGTGTGGCGCTACCTGGAAGGAGAAGGGGACTGGGACACCCTGCGCCGTCGCGGCTGCGCTGCGACCCGCCAGTTGGCCAAGCGCCAGTTCACTTGGCTGCGCCGGGAACAGGGCTTGCACTGGCTGGATACCGATACAGCCCTGGAGGTGTTGTCGGCTACGGTGATGCGCCTGCTGGAGGACCGCCACGCCTGGTATTTTCCGGAATCGGAAATATGACGTCGGCAGTGTATTATTATTGAGTGATGTTGGTGTGCGGTCGGGCATGGAGGCCATGCGCCAGCGCTTTGATCTTTAGGCGATTCACGGCAAATAAAAAAATTACGAAGGAGAGCTACGATGTCCAAAGGGCAGTCGCTACAAGACCCGTTTCTGAATACCTTGCGCAAGGAAAAGATCCCCGTTTCCATCTACCTCATCAACGGTATCAAGTTGCAAGGCCAGATCGAATCCTTCGACCAGTTCGTCGTCTTGCTCAAGAATTCTGTCAGCCAGATGGTATACAAACACGCCATTTCCACCGTGGTGCCGGCCCGCAACGTGCGCCTGCACCCCCCCGAGGAGAGCGGCGAATGACGCCCATGGAGGGGTGTTGAGCCGGTCCCGTCGCACGCCCCTGTCCTGGGGCGACGCCCTCCAGGAAGACCGCCACGAACCGTCCGACGAGCGCGCGGTGCTCGTCCATGTGCGCCTCGGTCGCGAGGAGGACGACGCCGAGGAGTTCGCCGCCCTGGCCCGCTCCGCCGGCGCCGAGGTGGCGGCCCGGCTGCACGCCCGGCGCGAGGTGCCCGACGCCCGTACCTTCATCGGTCGCGGCAAGGTCGAGGAATTGCGCGACCTGCTGCAAGCCGTCGATGCTCGCCTGGCCCTGTTCGACCACGACCTGAGTCCGTCGCAGGAGAAGAACCTGGAACGCCACCTGGGCTGCCGGGTGCTGGACCGCACCGGCCTTATCCTCGACATCTTCGCCCAGCGGGCCCGCTCCCACGAGGGCAAGCTGCAGGTGGAGCTGGCGCAGTTGCGCCACCTGTCCACGCGCCTGGTGCGCGGCTGGAGCCACCTGGAACGGCAGAAGGGCGGTATCGGCCTGCGCGGCCCCGGCGAGACCCAGTTGGAGACCGACCGGCGCCTCATCGGCATCCGCATCAAACAAATCCGCCGGCGCCTGGAGAAGGTGCGTTCGCACCGCGCCCAGGGGCGGCGGGCGCGCAAGCGGGCCACCGTCCCCACCGTCTCTCTGGTGGGGTACACCAACGCCGGCAAGTCCACCCTGTTCAACACCCTGAGCGGCGCTGGGGTGTACGCCGAGGACCAGCTCTTCGCCACCCTCGACCCCACCCTGCGGCGCATCGAGCTGGACGGGGTCGGGCCCGCCGTCCTGGCGGACACGGTGGGCTTCGTACGCGATCTGCCGCCGGATCTGGTCACCGCCTTCCAGGCCACCTTGGAGGAGACCTGCGAGGCGGACCTGCTGCTGCACGTGGTGGACGTCTCCGATCCGCGCTGGGAGGACCGCCGCGAGCAGGTGCGCACGGTGCTGGCCGCCATCGGCGCCGGGGAGCGGCCGGTGTTGGAGGTGCGCAACAAGATCGACGCCTGCCCGCAGCTGAAGCCACGCATCGAGCGCGACGCCGCCGGCCTGCCGGCGCGCGTCTGGCTGTCTGCCCGCGAGCCCGAACACATGGCCCTTCTGCGCCGGGCCCTGGCGGAGCGTCTCGGCGGCCTCGCCCGGCGGGTGGTGGTGCGTCTGCCTTTCACCGCCGCCGGCAGCCGTTCCGCCCTCTATCACCTCGGGGTGGTGGAGCGGGAGTGGCTGGACGGCGAGCGCGGCTGGGGTATGATCCTCAACCTCCGGGACGGCGAAACTGCGCCCTTGCCGGCGGAGGTAGAGCCCCTGGCCCCGGACGAGATCCCACAAGACGGCTTGCCCACGCGCCCCTAGACCCCTAAAATCGCCCATTCGCTCGTGCTTCTAGGCACGGAATCATCGAGCCCTATCCCCATCAATTCAGGAGCATCACATGGCCTGGAACGAGCCTGGTGGTTCAGGCGGCAACGATCCCTGGGGCGGTCCCGGAAAGAACCAGGGGCCGCCCGACCTCGACGAGGCGATGAGAAAGCTCCGGCAACGCTTGTCCGGCTTGTTCGGGGGCGGCGGGAGTGGTTCCGGTGACGGGAGTGGCGCCGCGGGCGGCGGACGCCTCGTGGGCCTCGCCATCGGCGTCCTGGTGGTCATCTGGCTCCTCTCCGGCATCTACATCATCGAGCCCGCCGAGCGCGGCGTGGTGACCCGTTTCGGTGCCTATGTCAAGACCACCATGCCTGGGCCCCATTGGCACTTCCCCTATCCCATCGAGAAAGTGGAAGTGGTGAACGTGGACAACATCCGCACGGTGGAGATCGGCTACCGTTCCGGCGCTCGCACCAGAGGCAGCGGTTCCGTTCCCAGCGAGTCCCTCATGCTCACCCAGGACGAGAACATCGTCGACGTCCAGTTCGCCATCCAGTATCAGATCAAGGATCCCAAGGATTACCTCTTCAACGTCCGCAATCCCGACGCCACCTTGCAGCAGGTGGCCGAGAGCGCCATCCGCGAAGTCATCGGTAAGAGCAAGATGGATTTCGTCCTCACTCAGGGGCGCAGCGAGATCTCCGACCGCGTGGAACAGCTCACCCAGGAAGTCCTGGACCGCTATGGCGCCGGCCTCATGGTCACCAGTGTCAACATGCAGAGCGCCCAGCCGCCGCAAGAGGTGAAGGCTGCCTTCGACGACGCCATCAAAGCGCGTGAGGACGAGCAGCGCCTCAAGAACGAGGCCGAGGCCTACGCCAACGACGTCATTCCCAAGGCCCGCGGTGCCGCCGCACGCATGCTGGAAGAGGCGAGTGCCTACAAGGAACGGGTGGTGGCTCAGGCCGAGGGTGAGGCGAACCGTTTCCTGGCCCTCTTGAGCGAGTACGAGCGGGCCCCCGAGGTGACCCGTGAGCGCCTCTATCTGGAGTCCGTGGAAGCGGTGCTCTCCAAGAGCACCAAGGTCATGGTGGACGTGGAGAACGGCAACAATCTCCTCTATCTGCCTCTGGATCGTCTGGGCCTGGGCGGTGAGCCCCGGCGCCTGACCCCGGGAATGGTGCCCAACATGCAGAACCCTCAGACGCAAAGCCTGCCCTCGCGCAGCGGCAATTCCGATCTCAGGCGGCGTGACAGCCTGCGCAGCAGGGAGAGACCGTGATGGCCCAGTTCAGAATTCTTGGCATCGTCCTGGTGGTGGTACTGGTGATCGGCTCCTTTTCCGTGTTCACGGTGGGCGAGCGGGAAAAGGCCATCATGTTCCGCCTGGGTGAGATCGTGCGCACCGATTTCGAGCCGGGGCTGCACTTCAAGATGCCGTTGGTGAACAACGTACGGAAGTTCGATGCTCGCATTCTCACCATGGACGCCCCGCCCGAGCGCTATCTCACCAGCGAGAAGAAGAACGTCATCGTCGACTCCTTCGTGAAGTGGCGCATCCAGGACGTGGCCAAGTACTACACCACCATGGGTGGCGACGAAACTCGCGCCAACATGCGCCTGGCGCAGATCATCAAGGACGGCATGCGCGGCGAGTTCGGCAAGCGCACCATCCAGGAGGCGGTGTCCGCCGAGCGCTCGCAGATCATGGAGGTCCTCCTGGCCCAGGCCAAGCGTCAAGCCGCTCCCTTCGGCATCGAGATCGTGAACGTGCGCATCAAGCGCATCGATTTGCCGCCGGAAGTGAGTACCTCGGTGTACCGGCGTATGGAGGCCGAGCGCGCACGGGTGGCGGCGGAATTCCGTTCGCGCGGCGCCGAAGCTGCCGAACGTATCCGCGCCGACGCCGATCGTCAGCGGGAGATCATCCTCGCCGAGGCCTATCGGGACGCCCAGACCATCAAGGGTGAGGGTGATGCCAAGGCGGCCGCCATCTATGCCGAGGCCTTCGGCAAGGATCCCGAGTTTTACGCCCTGTACAAGAGCTTGAGTGCCTACCGGCGGGTGTTCGGGAGCAAGGACGACATCCTCGTCCTGGAACCCGAGTCGGACTTCTTCCGCTACTTCAAGAGCGCCGAGCCGGACAAGCGCTGAGGGTAACGACGGCAGGGTCGGGCGGCGTCGGGCCGCCCGGCCCGTTCGTTTAAAAATGAACGAGTTATGGCACACCCTGGGACTGGCAGCGGCGTTCATGCTCATCTTGGAGGGCCTGCTGCCGTTTCTCGATCCGGCCCGCTATCGCCGTTATTTGGCGCGTATCCTGTCCATGGACGACAACACCTTGCGTCTGGGCGGCCTGGTGGCCATCACCTTGGGCGTGTTGCTGCTCTATTTGCTGTGAGAGACCGATGAACCGAGCCGACCGCTGGGTCTTGCCCGAAGGGGTGGAAGACTTGCTCCCCGAGCAGGCCGAACAAGTGGAGGTGCTGCGCCGCCGCCTGGTGGACCTGTTCCAGAGTTGGGGTTACCGGTTGGTGATCCCGCCCCTGGTGGAGTACCTGGAGTCGTTGCTCACCGGTACCGCCGAAGACCTGGACCTCCAGACCCTCAAGGTGGTGGACCAGAAGAGTGGTCGCCTCATGGGCATCCGCGCCGACATGACCCCGCAGGTGGCGCGCATCGATGCCCATCGCATGCAGGTGGAAGGCCCCAACCGCCTGTGCTACATCGGTCCTGTGCTACTCGCCCGTGGGCGAGGTCTGGAGCCCCACCGCAGCCCCATCCAGGTGGGGGCCGAGCTGTTCGGTCATGCCGGGCGTGAGAGCGATCTCGAGGTGCTCGGCCTGCTCCTCGCCGCCCTCGAGGCGGTGGAAGTGGGGGAGGTGGCCCTGGACCTGGGGCACGTCGGATTGTTCCGCGCCCTCGCCGAGCGCGCCGGCCTCGCTCCCGAGGTGGAGGCGCGCCTGTTCGATGCCCTCCAGCGCAAGGCGCGCAGCGAGCTGGAACAGCTGGGATCGGCGTACCTCCCTCGAGCCGAGGCGGCGTGGTTCGTCGCCTTGGCCGACCTGGTGGGCGGACCCGAGGTCGTCGATCGGGCACGGGCGCGTCTCGCCGGTGCCGGTCCACGCGCGGAACGCGCCCTGGACGAGCTCGCCGCGGTCAGCGCCGGCCTCCTCGCCCGTCACCCCGGCCTGCGACTCAGCCTCGACCTGGGCGAGCTGCGCGGCTACCACTACCACACTGGCTTGGTGTTCACCGCCTACCGCGCCGCCGATGGCCGGACCCTCTCTCTCGGCGGCCGTTACGACCACGTGGGGGAAGTGTTCGGCCGCGCCCGCCCTGCCACCGGCTTCAGCATGGATCTGCGCGTGCTGGCCGACCACAGCGCCGTCGGCGCGGCGGTCGTGGCACCGATTGAGGCCCCCTGGGACGACGACCCGGAACTGCACCGCTTGGTGGCTGAGCTGCGCCGCCAGGGACGGACCGTGGTTTGGTGCCTCCCCGGCACTCCGGAACGACCGGGGGCGGGGCGGATCGTCCACAGCGCTGGCCGCTGGCAACTGCGAGAGAACGAAGATCAATGAGCAAACACGTCATCGTGGTGGGCTCCCAGTGGGGAGACGAAGGCAAGGGCAAGATCGTCGATCTGTTCACCGAGAAGGTGGGCGCGGTGGTGCGCTTCCAGGGCGGCCACAACGCCGGCCACACCCTGGTGGTGGGGGAGAAGAAAACCGTTCTCCATCTCATCCCTTCGGGCATCCTACGCGAGAACGTGCAATGCCTCATCGGTAACGGCGTGGTCCTTTCGCCGGCGGCCCTCATCGAGGAGATGACCATGCTGGAGCGGGAGGGAGTGCCGGTGCGCGAGCGCCTACGCATCTCCGAGGCCTGTCCCCTCATCCTGCCCTACCATGTGCGCCTGGACCGGGCCCGTGAGCGTGCCCGCGGTGCCAATGCCATCGGCACCACCGGGCGCGGCATCGGTCCGGCCTACGAGGACAAGGTGGCGCGCCGCGCCCTGCGTCTGGACGACCTGTTCCACCGCGAGCGCTTCTCCGCCAAGCTGGGGGAGGTGCTGGACTACCACAACTTCGTCCTCCAGCACTACTACCACGAGGAACCGGTGGATTTTCAGCAGGTCCTGGAGGAGGCCCTCGCCCACCAGGAAATCCTCGCCCCCCTGGTGGCCAACGTCCCCGATCTGCTGGAAGAGCACCGTCGCCGGGGGCACGGCGTCCTCTTCGAGGGGGCCCAGGGCACCCTCCTGGACGTGGACCACGGGACCTACCCCTACGTCACCTCTTCCAACACCACCGCCGGCGGCGCCGCCACCGGGTCGGGCGTCGGGCCGCTCTATTTCGATTACGTCCTGGGGATCACCAAGGCCTACACCACGCGCGTGGGGGCGGGGCCCTTCCCCACCGAGCTGATGGACGAGATGGGCGAGCTGCTGGCCCGTCGGGGGCACGAATTCGGTTCCACCACCGGCCGTCCGCGCCGCTGCGGCTGGTTCGACGCCGTGGCCCTGCGCCGCTCGGTGCAGATCAACAGTATCAGCGGCCTGTGCATCACCAAGCTGGACGTGCTCGACGGTCTGGACAGCATCCGCCTGTGCGTGGGCTATAAATTGGACGGAGAGGTGCGCCGCTCGGTGCCCGTGGGCGCCGAGGCCCTGGCACAGGTGGAACCGGTGTACGAGGAGCTGCCCGGCTGGAAGGTCTCCACCGTGGGCATCACCGAGTACGAGGCCCTGCCCGCACAGGCGCGTAGTTATCTGGAACGCATCGAAGAGTTGGCGGGGGTGCCGGTGGACATCATTTCCACCGGGCCCGAACGCAATGAAACCATCGTCCGCCGCGACCCCTTCGCCGATTGAGGTCGGGACGGCGGACACGAAGAAAAACGGCCGGACCCCGAAGGAACCGGCCGTCTTGAATCTGGTGCCGAGGAGAGGACTTGAACCTC
>WFVN01000215.1 GCA_015491615.1 Gammaproteobacteria bacterium | reverse complement strand
GGGGGTGGACGCCCTGTTCGGCGCCGAGCGCCTGGCGGTGATGGGGTTGGTGGAGCCCCTGGCGCGCCTGCCCGAGCTGCTGGGCATCCGTCGCCGCCTCGCGCGCCGTTGGACCCAGGATCCGCCGGACCTGTTCGTGGGCATCGACGCCCCCGACTTCAATCTCGCCCTGGAGGCGCGCCTGCGCCGCGCCGGAGTACCCACCGTCCACTACGTCTCCCCCTCGGTGTGGGCCTGGCGCCGCTACCGCCTGCGCAAGATCGCCCGCGCCGTCGATCTCATGCTCACCCTGTTCCCCTTCGAGGCGCGCTTCTACGAGGAGCGGGGCATCCCCGTGCGGTTCGTCGGTCACCCCTTGGCCGACCGCTTGCCTCTGGAGCCGGACGCTGGCCTCGCCCGCCGCGCCTTGGGGCTGGACGAATCGGCGCGCTACCTGGCCCTGCTGCCGGGCAGCCGCGACAGCGAAGTGCGCGCCCTCGCCGGCGTCCTCCAGCGCACCGCCGCCTGGTTGCACGAACGCCGCCCCGACCTGCGCTTCCTCGTCCCCCTGGTGGGACAGAGCGCGCGCGAGATCTGGGAGGAGGAACGGGCGCGCCAGGGCCTCGAGCTCCCCTTCCACCTGTTCCAGGGCCGCTCGCGCACCGTCATGGAGGCCGCCGACGCCGTCCTTCTCGCCTCCGGCACCGCCACCCTGGAGGCTCTCCTCCTCAAGCGCCCCATGGTGGTCACCTACCGCATGCACCCCCTGAGCTACCGCCTCTACCGGCGTCTGGTGAAGGTGGATCACGTGGCCCTGCCCAACCTCCTCGCCGGCAAGACCCTGGTGCCCGAGCTGCTCCAGGACGAGGCGGTGCCCGAGCGCCTGGGTCCGGCGGTGTTGGAGGCCCTGGAGCACGGTACCGAGCGCCTGCGCGAACCCTTCGAGCGCATCCACCGGGAACTCAAGCGGGACGCCAGCGCCAGCGCCGCCGAGGCCATCGCCGAGCTCCTGGAGGGGCGCGGTGCAGCTTGACCTGGACCTCCCCGAGACGGACGACGGCCCCGTCGCCGGGGTGGACGAGGTGGGGCGCGGCCCCCTGGCCGGTCCGGTGGTGGCGGCGGCGGTGATCCTCGACCCCGATCGCCCCATCGACGGCCTGCGCGACTCCAAGCGCCTCGCCCCGGCGCGCCGCGAGGCCCTGGCCGAAACCATCCGCGAACGGGCCCTGGCCTGGTCCCTGGGGCGCGCCGAGGTGGACGAGATCGACCGCCTCAACATCCTCCAGGCCACCCTCCTGGCGATGGCGCGGGCGGTGGCCGGCCTCGCCGTCACCCCCGCCCACGTCCTGGTGGACGGCAACCGCTGCCCCGACCTGCCCGTACCCTGCCGGGCGGTGGTCAAGGGCGACGACCGGGTGGCGGCCATCGCCGCCGCCGCCATCCTCGCCAAGGTGACGCGCGACGCCGAGATGGCCGAACTGGACGCGCGCCACCCCGGCTACGGCCTCGCCGCCCACAAGGGCTACCCCACCCGCGACCACCTGGCGGCCCTGGAACGCCTCGGTCCCAGCTCCGTGCACCGGCGCAGCTTCGCCCCCGTGCGGCGAGCGCTCGTCAAGCCTTGAAACGCGCCCCCACAGCCGGAAAATCAGCCCCCATGTCCTTCGTCCACCTGCACCTGCACACAGAGTACTCCCTGGTCGACGGCCTGTGCCGCATCAAGCCCCTCATGGCGGCGGTGGCCGAAGCGGGCATGCCGGCGGTGGCCCTCACCGACCAGAGCAACCTCTTCGCCCTGGTGAAGTTCTACCGCGCCGCCATCGCCGCCGGCATCAAACCCATCGTCGGCGTGGACCTGTGGCAGCGCGACCCCGAAGCCCCCGACCGCCCGCACCGGCTCCTCCTCCTCGCCCAGCACGCCGACGGCTACCGCAACCTCACCGAACTGGTCTCGCGCGCCTATGTGGAGGGACAGCACCTGGACCGGCCCATGATCGAGCGTCACTGGCTGGATGGCATGAGCGACGGTCTGCTGTGCCTGCTGGGCAAGGAGAGCGACGTGGGCCGCGCCCTGCTCGCCGGCGACAGTGATGGCGCCCGCGCCCTGGCCGAAGATTGGATGAGCCGTTTCCCCGACCGCCTCTACCTGGAGCTGACCCGCGCCGGCCGTCCCGGCGACGAGGACCACCTGCACGCCGCCGTGGACCTGGCCGCGCGCCTGGACCTGCCGGTGGTGGCCAGCAACGACGTGCGCTTCATCAAGCGCGAGGACTACGAGGCGCACGAGACGCGGGTGTGCATCCACCAGGGGCGCACCCTGGACGACCCCCGCCGCCCGCGCGACTACAGCGAGGAGCAGTACCTCAAGACCCCGCAGGAAATGGCGGCCCTGTTCGCCGATCTCCCCGAGGCCCTGGAGAACACCGTCGAGATCGCCCGCCGCTGCAACCTGGAGCTGACCCTGGGCAAGCCCGTCCTCCCCGACTTTCCCCTCCCCGAGGGCATGAGCGAGGCGGAGTACTTCGCCCAGCAGGCGCGCGAGGGCCTGGAGCGACGCCTGGACCAGCTCTTCGACCGCAACGCCCCCGACTTCGCCGAGCGCCGCCGCCCCTACGACGAGCGCCTGCAGACAGAGCTGGACGTCATTATCCAGATGGGCTTCCCCGGCTACTTCCTCATCGTCGCCGACTTCATCCGCTGGGCCAAGGAGAACGGCATTCCGGTGGGCCCCGGGCGCGGTTCCGGCGCCGGCTCCCTGGTGGCCTACGCCCTCACCATCACCGACCTGGACCCCCTCGCCTACGACCTCCTCTTCGAGCGCTTCCTCAACCCCGAGCGCGTCTCCATGCCCGATTTCGACGTGGACTTCTGCATGGAGGGCCGCGACCGGGTCATCGACTACGTGGCCCGCCACTACGGGCGAGAGAAGGTCTCCCAGATCATCACCTATGGCACCATGGCGGCGAAGGCGGTGGTGCGCGACGTGGGGCGCGTCCTCGGCCACCCCTACGGCTTCGTGGACCAGATCGCCAAGCTCATCCCCTTCGAGCTGGGGATGACCCTGGACAAGGCCCTGGAACAAGAGGAGGCCCTGCGCGAGCGCTACGAAAACGAGGAAGACGTCCGCACCCTCGTCGACCTGGCCAAGAAGCTCGAGGGCATCACCCGCAACGCCGGCAAGCACGCCGGCGGGGTGGTCATCGCCCCCTCCAAGCTCACCGACTTCACCCCCCTGTACTGCGAGCCCGGCGGCGAGAACCTGGTCACCCAGTTCGACAAGGACGACGTGGAGGCGGTGGGCCTGGTGAAATTCGACTTCCTTGGCCTGCGCACCCTCACCATCATCGACTGGGCGATCAAGAACGTCGCCGCCCAGACCGGCGAGCGCATCGACATCGCCCGCATCCCCCTGGACGACGAGGCCACCTTCCGCCTCCTCAAGAACTGCGAGACCACCGCCGTCTTCCAGCTCGAGTCCCGGGGCATGAAGGACCTCATCAAGCGCCTCCAGCCCGACTGCTTCGAAGACATCGTCGCCCTCGTCGCCCTCTTCCGCCCCGGCCCCTTGCAATCGGGCATGGTGGACGACTTCATCAACCGCAAGCACGGGCGCGCCAAGGTGGAATACCCGCACCCGGCCCTGGAACCCATCCTCAAGCCCACCTACGGCGTCATCCTCTACCAGGAACAGGTGATGCAGATCGCCCAGGTGCTGGCCGGCTACACCCTCGGCGGCGCCGACCTGCTGCGCCGCGCCATGGGCAAGAAGAAGCCCGAGGAGATGGCCAAGCAGCGGGAGATCTTCATGAAGGGGGCCACCGAACGGGGGGTGGACCCGCAAGTGGCCGGCCACATCTTCGACCTCATGGAGAAATTCGCTGGCTACGGCTTCAACAAATCCCACTCCGCCGCCTACGCCCTCGTCTCCTACCAGACCGCCTGGCTCAAGGCCCACTACCCGGGCGCCTTCATGGCCGCGGTCATGTCCTCGGACATGGACAACACCGACAAGGTGGTGACCTTCATCGACGAGGCCCGGCGCATGGGCCTGGCCATCCTGCCCCCGGACATCAACGCCTCCGACTACCGCTTCACCGTCCAGGACGAGAAGACCCTCCGCTACGGCCTGGGAGCCATCAAGGGGGTGGGCGAGTCGGCCATCGACGCCATCCTCG
>WFVN01000214.1 GCA_015491615.1 Gammaproteobacteria bacterium | reverse complement strand
CGCTCGCCTGCCTGGTCCTCGTGCCGGGGGCCTGGCGGGCGGGCTGGCGCCCCTGGGCGCGGCGCCTGCCCTGGGGCGAGAGCGCCGTTTTCTACCGCCGCCTGGGGCCGTTGCTGGCCTCCAGCGGCGCCAGCCAGGCGGGGGTGTGGCTGGAACGCTTCCTGGCCTCCTACCTGGAGTCCGGTTCGGTGACCCTGGTGCACCTGGCACGCAAGCTCATGGGCCTGCCGGCGATGATGGTCACCGCCCTCTCCCAGGTGGCCCTGGCGCGCCTGGTGGGGAGCGGCGAGCGGGCGCGGGTCCTCGCCCAGGCCCTGGGCTTCGCCGGCCTGGTGGCCATGCCCGCCGCCCTCGCCGCCTGCGCCCTGGCGCCCCTGGTGGCGGACTGGGTCCTGCCGCCGGCCTCCGACCGCGCCGCCCTCGCCGCCCTCGTGGGGCTGTTCGCCCTCGCCCTCGTGCCCGCCGGCTGGAACGCCCTCCTGGCGCGCTGGTTCTACGCCCACGGCGACACCCTCCACCCCACCCGCGTGGAGATCGTCGGCACCCTGGTGCAGATGGCCGGTACTGCCGGCAGTTTCACCTGGCTCGGCCTCTACGCCTTCCCGGTGGGGGCCCTGGCCGGGGCCCTGTACGTCTGGTGGCGGCTCATGGGGGACGGCCCCCAGACCCGCGCCCGTCCCCTCCTGCTGGGGGGGCTGGGGGGCCTGTCCCTGGTCCTCGCGGGCCTGTGGCTGCGGCCCCTGCCCTGGGACGACCCCGGCCCCGCCCTGGCGGCCCTCGCCGCCCTCACACTCGCCGGGCTGGGGCTGGGGGGCTGGCTGGCCCGGCGCCTGGCGCGCGCTGCCGCGCCCTAGGTCCGGCGCGAACGAAAACGCCCCGGCGGGGCCGGGGCGCGGTCTTTTTTGAACAGGCCGTTCAAGGGCCTTTGCAGGCGCCCTTTTCGGGCTCATTCCAAGCTCATTCCAGGCTCACAGCCAGGCGCCGCACGGTGAGGGTGGCCGTGCCGTCCACCCGCCCCTTGGCGTTGACGGCGCGCACGGCGGCGCCGTCCGTCAGGCGCGCGGCGAGGTCGGCCTGGAAGCCGGCGTAGGTGGTGTGCAGGGTGACGGTGCCGCCGGCCTTGATGAGGAATACGCCGTCGCCGTCCTCGGTCGGGGCGAGGGTGGTGGCCCGGCCGTCGCCGCCCAGGTCGGTGAACACGCCCCGCTGGCGGTAGCCGGCGCGGGTGGCGCTGTCGTCGTCCACCACCAGGCCCGTGTCGGTGGCGGTGAGGGCGCCAGTGGCCGCCGGGTCCCACTGGGCCAGGTAGCGGGCGCTCACGGCGGAGAGGTCCACCAGGGTGAGGGCGTGGAAGTCGGGCGGGGCCGCGCCGAAGGGCTGCACGAAGCCGCGCACCTTCACCGCGCTGCCGGCGGCGGGGGTGGTGAGATCGCCTGTGTCCACCCGGTAGGCGGCCGGGTCCGAGCCGCTACCGGTGAAGTCGAAGAGCCCCACCTGGCGGCGGTCGAAGCCCTGCAGGTCCATCACCATCCAATCGTCCGTGCCGGTCGGCTCCGTCACCACGCCGCGGGCGGTGGTGACCAGCAGGCGCAGGCGGTTCGCGCTCAGGGTGGTTGTGGTCTCGTCCCAGTCGCCGTAGGCGATGAGGCGCTGGCCGACGGAGATGGCGCCGGTGTCGCAGGGGGCGCTGGCGGGGTCGCACGCCTGCCCCTGGCGGGTGACGGTGGTGACCTGGGCCAGGTCCACGGTGACGGTGTCGTTGAAGACGACGGCGTCGCCTTGGGCGCGCACCAGGCGGGCGCCCTTGAGGGTGACGGTGTCGCCGCTGCGGGCGATGACGTGCCCGCGCACCACGTCCTGGTCGGCCCCGGGAACGGAGCTGCCGGCGAGGACTTCGGTGGCCACGTAGCGCACCGGGTCGAACTTGAGTTCGCCGAGGGCCACCACTGGGGTGGTGAGGCGCGGTTTGTCGGCGAGGGCGGCGAGGCCGTCGGCGCCGGTGTCCACTGAGGCCAGTGCCCCGCGCAGGCGTTGCGGCTTGGGGGCCTCGGGCTGGAGTTCGGCCACCAGGAAGGGCTCGACGGTGAGGGTGGCGTAGTCGGAACTCGGGGTGTTGGAGGCGGCGAGGTCGAAGTCCAGGGACAGGTGGGCGGGGACCCCGGGGGCGATGGTGAGCTGGTTGCGGCCTTTCAGGCGCACGCTCACCGTGAGGGTGTCGATGGGCTCGCCGTCGGCGTCCAGGATCCGGGTGACCGGCACGGTGGTACCGTCGTCTCCCTCCACGCGGATGTCGGCGTTTCGGTAGTCGAGGGCGAGGGTGGCGCGGGTGTACACCCCCGAGGGGACGGTGGCGGCGGTGAGCAGTTCGGAGAGTTCCACGTACTGGCTGAAGTCCACCGTCACCGGTTCGGCCAGGGTCTCCACCACGGCGCCGTCGCGGCGGGTGAGGGTGAGGGCGGAGACGGCGACGGTGTAGGTGACGAAGTCGCCGGGGTCGTCGGTGAGGCTGATGTAGAGCTCGCCTTTGCCTTCTTCGCTGGTGGCGCAGCCGCCGAGGGCGAGGGTCAGGGTGAGGGCCAGCAGGGCCGCGCCCCAGGCGCGCAGGGGTGGGTGTCTCATGGGGTCGTCCTCCTTGTCGTTTCGTGGGCTTGCAGGAGGTCTAACGCGGCGCGGGCGATTCGGTTGACAGGCTCAGGGACCGAGGGTGAGCCCGGGGCGCAGGTAGAGGCCGCTCGCGCCCTGTTGGAGGGTGAGTCCGAGGTCGAGGGTGAGACGGCCGCGGCGGGCGGCGAGGGTGAGGGTGTCGAGGACGGCGCCGTCTACGGCGGAGACGCTGCGGTTCCACCACAAGGCCAGCTCGCCGTGTTCGCGGTAGCGCACCACGCCGGCGCGCCAGGCGCGTGCTTCGAGGGTGTAGCCGGCGTCGAGGGCGGTGGGGGTGAACAGGCGCAGGGCGAGTTGCGGGCGGCGGTCGAGTAAGCCCAGGTCGCGGCTGTGTTCGCGCCGGCCGGCGCCGGCGTGGAAGGACCAGCCCAGCAGGCCGTAGTAGGCCAGGTCCAGGCGCGCCTCCAGGGCGCTCAGTTCCAGGCGGTCCTGGTCGGTGAAGGGGCGGATGGGGCGGTTCAGGCGCAGGCGCACGCGCGCCAGGCCCCCTTCCAGGCGCAGGCTCCAGGGACCGGGGTCGAGGGTCAGGCGCGGGCCGCTGGCGAGGCGGTCGAGGCCGGCGTTGCCTTCGTAGGCGGCCCAGGCGCCGGCCTGAAGGGGGGCGGCGGGGTCGGAGTCGAGGGCGCCCTGGAGGGTGGTCCATTCGTCTCCGTCGCGGTTGCGCTGCCAGAGGCCCGCGGCGCTCAAGCGCAGGGCGGGGAGGTCCAGGCCCAGGGCCAGGTCGACGGCGGTGCCGCCGGCGACCTGGCC
>WFVN01000213.1 GCA_015491615.1 Gammaproteobacteria bacterium | reverse complement strand
GTGGTGGTGATGCTGGTCCTGGGGCGCATGCTGGGGCTGGACCAGGCCCCCTGGTGGCAGGCCTCGCGCCTGCGAGGGCCCTTCCAGGGCTTGGTGCAATGGGCCGTCCAATACCTGCCTGCGGACCTGGCGCAGACCGCGCTGGGATGATCGAACACTGAGCGAGAGGCAAGACCGATGTGTGGCATCGTGGGAATCGTGGGGCGCGGCCGGGTCAACCAGGCCATCTATGATGCCCTCACCGTACTCCAACACCGCGGCCAGGACGCCGCCGGCATCATGACCTGCGAAGGCGGTCGCCTGTACCTGCGCAAGAGCAACGGCCTGGTGCGCGACGTCTTCCACACCCGCCACATGCTACGCCTGAAGGGCAACATGGGCATCGGCCACGTGCGCTATCCCACCGCCGGCACCAGCTCCTCCACCGAGGCCCAGCCCTTCTACGTCAACTCCCCCTACGGCATCTCCCTGGCCCACAACGGCAACCTCACCAACGCCGAGGCCCTCAAGGAGGACGTCTACCGGGAGGACCTGCGCCATATCAACACCGATTCCGACTCGGAGATCCTCCTCAACGTCTTCGCCCACGAGCTGCAGCGCCTGGGTAAGCTGCGCATCGACCACGAGGACGTTTTCCAGGCGGTGGCCCAGGTGCACAAACGGGTGCGCGGCGCCTACGCCGTGGTGGCCATGATCGCCGGCTACGGCATCGTCGCCTTCCGCGACCCTTACGGCATCCGCCCGGTGGTGTACGGCCGCCGTGACACCCCCGAGGGCCCGGAGTACATGATCGCCTCGGAGAGCGTCGCCATCGACGCCCTGGGGTTCGAGTTCGTGCGTGACTTGGAGCCGGGCGAGGCGGTCTTCCTGGGGCTGGACGGCAGCTTCCACGCCCGCCAGTGTGCCGAGAATCCCCAGTACAGCCCGTGCATCTTCGAGTTCGTCTATTTCGCCCGCCCCGATTCCATCATCGACGGCATCTCCGTGTACAAATCGCGCCTGCGCATGGGCGAACGCCTGGCCAAGAAGATCAAGCGCGCGCGCCCCGACCACGACATCGACGTGGTCATCCCCATCCCCGACACCAGCCGCACCGCCGCCCTGCAGATGTCCTACGAGCTGGGGGTGGTGTACCGCGAGGGCTTCATCAAGAACCGCTACATCGGCCGCACCTTCATCATGCCGGGGCAGACCCAGCGCAAGAAATCGGTGCGCCAGAAACTGAACGCCATCGAGCTGGAATTTCGCGGCAAGAACGTCCTCCTCGTGGACGATTCCATCGTCCGCGGCACCACCTCCCAGCAGATCATCCAGATGGCCCGCGAGGCGGGCGCGCGCAAGGTCTATTTCGCCTCCGCTTCGCCGCCGGTGCGCTATCCCAACGTGTACGGTATCGACATGCCCACCGCCGCCGAGCTCATCGGCCACAACCGCGACGAAGAAGAGATCGCCGGCGCCATCGGCGCCGACTGGCTGGTCTATCAGGACCTGGACGACCTGGTGGCGGCGGTACGTCAGGGGAACCCGGCCATCGAGCGTTTCGACACCTCCGTCTTCGACGGCCGCTACATCACCGGCGACGTCACCCGCGAGTATCTGGCGCGTTTGGAGGCACGCCGCAACGACGCCGCCAAAGCCCGCCAGGGAGACGACCAGGACGAAGCCCTGGACCTGCACAACACCGACACCTCGGGCTGATAAATTCGCTTGATCCGGGCATAGCCATTGCCTCTTGGTCCGGGAAAGTGGCCCGGCGCTATAATCCGCGCCCTGTTCGCCCGGAGGTCTTGTGAACGAACCCCAGCGCGCCATCGCCTGCCCCCTGTGGCTGTACCGCCTGCTGCCCTTCCTGCGCTGGTGGCCGATGGTCGATCGGGAGACCCTGCGCGCCGACTTCCTCGCCGGCCTCACCGGCGCCATCGTCGTCCTTCCTCAGGGGGTGGCCTTCGCCACCATCGCCGGCATGCCGCCGGAGTACGGCCTCTACGCGGGCATGATCCCGGCCATCGTCGCGGCCCTGTTCGGTTCATCCTGGCATTTGGTCTCCGGTCCCACCACCGCCGCTTCGGTGGTGCTGTTCGCCTCCCTCAGCGTATTCGCCGAACCGGCCACCGAGGAGTACGTCAAGCTGGCCCTCACCCTCACCTTCATGGTGGGCGTGATCCAGGTGGTCATGGGGTTGGCGCGCCTGGGCACCCTGGTCAACTTCATCTCCCACTCGGTGGTCATCGGCTTCACCGCCGGCGCCGCCATCCTCATCATCACCAACCAGATCAAGAACTTCTTTGGGCTGGAGATCCCCCGCGGCAGCCATTTCTACGAGGTCTTCCACCGCCTGTTCACCCACCTGGGAGACATCAACCCCTACGTCACCGGGGTGGCGGTGCTCACCCTGGTCGCCGGGTTGCTCTCCAAGCGGTTTTTCCCCAAGGTGCCCTACATGATCACCGCCATGGGGGTGGGCAGTATCGCCTCGGTGATCCTCAACCAGACCCTGGGGCAGGCGGTCACCGGCATTAGCACCGTGGGGGCCCTGCCCGCCAGCCTGCCGCCCCTGTCCGCCCCGGACCTGTCCCTCTCCACCATCAAGGACCTGGCGCCGACGGCCTTCGCGGTGACCCTGTTCGCCCTCACCGAGGCGGTGTCCATCGCCCGTTCCCTGGCGGCGCGCTCCGGCCAGCACCTGGACGGTAACCAGGAGTTCATCGGCCAGGGTCTGTCCAACGTCGCCGGCAGCTTCTTCTCCGGCTATGTGGCCACCGGCTCCTTCAACCGCAGCGGCCTCAACTACGAGGCGGGCGCCAAGACACCTCTGTCGGCGGTCTTCGCCGCCGTCATGCTCATGGCCATCGTCCTCTTGGTGGCCCCCTACGCCGCCTACCTGCCCAACGCCGCCATGGCCGCCATCCTCTTCCTGGTGGCCTGGGGGCTCATCGACTTCCACCACATCAAGCGCATCGCCCGCGCCAGCCGGGCGGAGACGGCGGTCCTCGCCACCACCTTCTTCGCCACCCTGTTCCTGGAGCTAGAATTCGCCATCTTCCTGGGGGTGATGCTGTCCCTCATCCTCTACCTGTCACGCACCTCCCGCCCGCGGGTGGTGCCTCGGGTGCCCGACCCCGACGACCCGCGCCGCAGGTTCACCACCGACTCGCGCCTGCCCGAGTGCCCGCAGTTGAAGATCGTGCGCATCGACGGCTCGCTGTTCTTTGGCGCCGTGCCCCACGTGCGGGACGTGCTCAAGGGCTACGAGACCAATCGACCGGAGCAGAAGCACCTGCTGTTGGTGGCCTCGGGCATCAACTTCGTCGACGTGGCCGGGGCGGAGTTCCTGGTGGAGGAGGCCAAGCGGCGCCGCAACCTGGGCGGCGGCCTGTATCTCTATCAGGTGAAGGAGGGGGCCTGCGAGACCCTCAAGAAGGGCGGTTACGCCGACGAGATCGGGCGCGAGAATTTCTTCTCCTCCAAGCGGACGGCCCTGGAGACCATCCCCCGCGAGCGTCTGGACCATCGAGTCTGCGCCCGTTGTCGGGCGCGCATTTTTCTGGAATGCGCCCGGCTACCCGGGGCCGATCGCAGCGGCGTCGGTTGAGTTGACGGACCTCCTTCCCCCCATTTCCCATTCTGTCAGTGGGTTATAGTGTTTTTCGGCGGGACAGGGCAATCCCGAGTGTCGAAATAATTTACTCAATTCCGAAGCCATTGGGTGTTGCCCGTCAAGACGTTGATTTATGAGGACTTTTTTGGTGGCCTAAAATTTGCTTCAAGGCGATCCCTCTCGTGTGCAGTAATTAGGAGACCGGCCTTGTCCAACGCCATCCAACGCATCGGGCGTCTCATCCATTGGCTCTTGCCGGTGGGGATGGTCGCCATGCCGATGCTGGCCAGCGCCGATCAGGGCAAGGATCGCATCAACAAGGCGAGGGAGTTGCGTTGCCTGGCTCTCAACATCTATCACGAGGCCCGCGGCGAACCCATCGACGGCCAGTTGGCGGTGGCCATCGTCACCATGAATCGGGTGCGGAGCGAGAAGTACCCCGACACTGTGTGTGGTGTGGTGTGGCAGCACCGCCAGTTCAGTTGGACCCAGGACGGTCGTTCCGATCGTCCCCGGGAGCGTCGCGCCTGGGCCTTGGCACAACGCATCGCCAAAGTGGTGTACGAGAAATATGATCTCCTCAAGGCGCGTTCCAACGGCGCTTGGGACGTCACCCGCGGTGCCCTCTACTACTACGCACCACACAAGGTGGATCCTTACTGGGCCCGCTACAAGCAGCCCACCCGCCAAATCGGCGGTCATCTGTTCCTGCGCGAGGATTCCTGACATCTTTGCAGCCCCCGCCGCTGACAGGGATGGGGGCTGGCTCGTGGTGTATGATGGGGTGGTCCGGAATCTGCTTGGAGGGACCCCATGGAACTCCACGAACCCGTCATCCTCCGCCTGGATGTGACCGGCAGGCCGCAGGCCTGGATCCCCTGGCAGGAGGCGGTCTGCCTGTACGTGAAAGGGCTGGTGGCCTGGGAGGGGGGGATGCACCGGTTCCATTTTCGGGGTGGTCGTTCGCGCCTGAGTGGGGTTCGCTCTCAGATCGAGGTGAGTTCCATCGTCGCCGTCAAGGGGCGGGTACGGACCCGGGCCCAGGGCGCCCCCCACCTCAACAACCGCGAGTTGTTCCGTCGTGACCGCCACATGTGCCTGTACTGCGGCGAAACCTTCCCCGACCGCTTTCTCACCCGCGACCACGTGGTGCCCCGTGCCCAGGGGGGCGAGGACCGCTGGGCCAACGTGGTCACCGCCTGTCGCCGCTGCAACGTGAAAAAAGGGGCGCGTACCCCGGAGGAGGCGGGCATGCCCCTGCTGGCGGTGCCCTTCGTGCCCAACCCGGCCGAGTACCTGGCCCTCCTCAACCGGCGCATCCTCGCCGATCAGATGGACTTTCTGAAAAAGCAGTTCCGCCACCGGCGGCTCATGGATCTGGTCTAGCCGGGATAGGTGAGATCCACCAGGGCGTCCAGGGGCAGGGCCCGACCGCCTCGGTGATCCTCCACGCAACGCAGCACCAGCGGGCTGCGCATTCGCGCGCCCTGGGCGGCGATCTGTTCCGCGCTCAACCAGTGGGTGGCGACGATGGGCGCATCCAGCGGACCGCGCGGCGCCTGGGTGTCCACCGTGCCGGCGAAGGCGAAGCGCAGGAAAGTGAGGCCGTCGGGGGCGTCCCATCGGTAGATGCCCACCAGGTGAGTGGGGGCGAAGGGCCAGCCGGTCTCCTCCCGGACCTCCCGGCACACCGCCTGGACGAGGGATTCTCCCCGTTCCCAGTGGCCGGCCGGCTGATTGAGAAGCAGCCGCCCGCCGTGGGATTCCCCCACCAGCAGATAGCGGCCCTCGTTGTCGGTGACTACCCCTGCGACGGTGACCCGCGGGTGCCAGCGCCCCGTCATTCGGCGGCGAGGACCAGGCGCCCCTGGCGTTGCACCAGGGTCAGGTGACGCAGGACGGACATCCCCAGGAGGACCTCCGATCCGTCGGTGGGAACGATCACCGCCGGCACGTCGCGCAGGAGAAGGGGACCGACGCGCAGGTGGGGGATGCGGGTGCGCCAGGCGGTCAGCGGCCCGGAGACCCCCCGGTAGCGGCGCGCCTCTCCACGCGTCAGGTTGGCGCGCCGGGCGAGTTCGGCGGGGATCACCACCTCGGCGGCGCCGGTGTCCACGAGAAAGCGCGCGGGGATCCCCTCGACCGCCCCCTCGGCCACGTACTGGCCGTGGCGGTCGGCGTGCACCACCAGCGGGCCGGGGCTCACCACCTCGGCGTTGGCCTCGTCCATCGCCCGCCAGCCGGGCAGGAGCAACAGCAAGCCCGCAGCCAGGCACAACCAGGCGGCGGTCATCC
>WFVN01000212.1 GCA_015491615.1 Gammaproteobacteria bacterium | reverse complement strand
GGGCCTGGCCATCCTGCCCCCGGACATCAACGCCTCCGACTACCGCTTCACCGTCCAGGACGAGAAGACCCTCCGCTACGGCCTGGGAGCCATCAAGGGGGTGGGCGAGTCGGCCATCGACGCCATCCTCGCCGCGCGCGCCGACGGCCCCTTCCAGGACCTCTTCGACTTCTGCCGGCGGGTGGATTTGAAACGCGTCAACCGGCGCGTCCTGGAGACCCTCATCCGCGCCGGCGCCATGGACCGCCTGGGCCCCAACCGCGCCACCCTCATGGACAACCTCACCGAGGCCCTGCAACTGGCCGAACAGGCGCACCGCGATGCCGCCGTCGGCCAGGACGACCTGTTCGGCCTCGCCCCCCCGGCGGACACCGGCGGCACCTACCGGGAATCCCCCGAATGGGACGACAACACCCGTCTGGAAGGGGAGAAAGAGACCCTCGGCCTGTACCTCACCGGCCACCCCATCGAGCAGTACGAGGGCGAGCTGGCGCACATGGTCAGCGCCCGCATCAAGGACCTGCGTCTCCAGCGGGACCAGACGGTGGTGGTCGCCGGCCTGGCGGTGGGCCTGCGCACCATGCGCACCCGCCGCGGTGACCGCATGGCCTTCCTCACCCTCGACGACCGCACCGGCCGCATCGAGCTGGCGGTCTTCTCCGAGCTCTACGACAGTCATCGCCACCTCATCCAGAAGGACCGCCTGCTGGTGGTGGAAGGGGAAGTGAGCGTGGACGAGTACAGCGGCGGCTACAAGATGAGCGCCACCGCCCTCTACGACATCGCCGGCGCGCGCGAGCGTTTCGCCCGCGGCCTGCTCCTGCGGGTGGACGCGGACCAGGCGGCCAACGGCCTGGTGGGGCGCCTCAAGGAGACCCTCGCCCCCTACAGCGAAGGGCGCTGCCCGGTGTACATCGACTACCGCCACCCCGCCGCCCGCGCGCGCCTGCGCCTGGGACCCCACTGGCGCGTCACCCCGCAGGACGAGCTACTGCACCGCCTCGGTGGGTTGGCGGGCGCCGATGGGGTAGAATGGCTGTGGTCCGACACCCCCCTCGAGACGACTCCATGAACCTGAATTTCCTGGACTTCGAGCAGCCCATCGCCGAGCTGGAGGCGAAGCTCGAAGAGCTGCGCTACATGGGCAACGATGCGAACATCAATCTGACCGAAGAGATCAATCGCCTGCAGGCCAAGAGCGAGGCCCTCACCCGCAGCATCTTCGCCAACCTCAGCGCCTGGCAGATCTCCCAACTGGCCCGCCATCCCCAGCGGCCCTACACCCTGGACTACGTCGGACGCATCTTCACCGACTTCGAGGAACTGCACGGCGACCGCCATTTCGCCGACGACCCCGCCATCGTCGGCGGCGTCGCCCGCCTGGAAGGGCGACCGGTGATGGTCATCGGCCACCAGAAGGGGCGCGACACCAAGGAGAAGATCCGCCGCAACTTCGGCATGCCCCGCCCCGAGGGCTACCGCAAGGCGCAGCGCCTCATGGAGATGGCCGAGCGCTTCCGCCTGCCCATCCTCACCTTCATCGACACCCCCGGCGCCTACCCCGGCATCGACGCCGAGGAACGCGGCCAGTCCGAGGCCATCGCCCGCAACCTGTTCGTCATGGCCGGCCTCAAGACCCCCATCCTCTGCACCGTCATCGGCGAGGGCGGCTCCGGCGGCGCCCTGGCCATCGGCGTCGGCGACCGGGTGCAGATGATGCAGTACGCCACCTACTCGGTCATCTCCCCCGAGGGCTGCGCCTCCATCCTCTGGAAAAGCGCCGACAAGGCCCCGGAGGCGGCCGAGGCCATGGGCATCACCGCCGCCCGCCTGAAGGAACTGGGTCTCATCGACGCCATCGTCGAAGAGCCCCTGGGCGGCGCCCACCGGGACTACGACCAGGCCGCCGAGCACCTGCGCCAGAGCCTGGTGCAGGGCCTGGAGACCCTGTCCGCCCAATCGCCGGAGGTCCTCCTGGCCGCCCGCCGGGAGCGCCTGCGCGCCTACGGCAACTTCAAGGAGCGCACCTGAAACGGGTGGACGTCCCCACTTTCTCCCCGGAAACCCTCCTCCGGCGCCTGGACCAACTCCTCCAGGGCGCCCGGCCGCCGCGCCTGTGGATCGCCTGCAGCGGCGGCCTGGACTCCACCGTCCTCGCCCATGCCCTGGTGCGGGGCGCGCATGGTCGGCCCTGGGCCCTGGTGTACGTGGACCACGGCCTGCACCCGGACGCCCCCCGCTGGGGACAGGCGGTGGCGAACCTGGCCGACCGTTTGGGGATCCCCTGCGAGCGCCTCGCCGTCACCGTCACCCCCGCC
The DNA here is from genome assembly GCA_015491615.1 of Gammaproteobacteria bacterium. Taxonomy (GTDB): domain Bacteria; phylum Pseudomonadota; class Gammaproteobacteria; order S012-40; family S012-40; genus S140-43. The sequence continues at coordinate 14,581 of WFVN01000212.1, read as the reverse complement.
GGGGCGGGCCTGGAGGCGGCCGCCCGCGCCGCCCGCTACCGGGCCTTCGCCAGCCTCCTCGCTCCCGGCGAGGCCCTGCTCACCGCCCACCACGCCGACGACCAGGTGGAGACGGTCCTCCTGCGCATCCTCCGCGGCACCGGCCTGGACGGCCTGGCGGGGATGCCCGAACGGCGCCCCCTGGGGGTCGGCACCCTGCTGCGTCCCCTCCTGCCCTGGCCACGCGCCGCCCTGCGCGCCTACGCCCAGGCGACCGGCCTCGCCTGGATCGACGACCCCGCCAACGACGACCGGGACCTGGACCGCAACTACCTGCGCCACGACATCCTCCCGCGCCTGGCCGAACGCTTCCCCGTCCACACCAGCCTCCTGCGCCTCGCCGAACACGCCCGCCATGCCAGCGAACAGGGGCGGGAGGCACGGGCCGCGGCGCTGCGCGCGGCCCTCGGCGCGGACGGGCGGAGCCTGGAGACGGCCGTCCTCGCCGGCGATCGGGGCGCCGCCCTGGCCCTCCTGGGGGACTGGTTCGCCCACCTGGGCCTGCCGCCCCCCAGCCTCGACCAGCGCCGGCGCATCCTCGACGAGGTGGTGGGCGCCCGTCCCGACGCCCAGCCCGTCCTGCGCCTGGGCGGCCACTGCCTGCGCCGCCACCGCGGGCGGATGTACCTGACCCCCGCCGCGGCGCCGCCCGCCGGCGGCCTCTGGGACTGGGATCCGGCCCGTCCCCTGGACCTGCCCGGCCTCGGCACCCTGCGTGCCGAAGCCGTGACCGGGGAGGGCCTTCGCCGCCTGCCCGGCCCCTGGCAGGTGCGCCTGCGCGCCGGCGGCGAGCGAATCGACCTGGGGGGTGGCCGCCGGCCGTTGAAGAAGATCCTCCAGGAACGGGGCATCCCCCCCTGGGAGCGCGCGCGCCTGCCCCTGGTGTTCCACCGGGGTGAACTGGTGGCGGTCCCCGGCGTGGGCGTCGACCGGGCCTTTCGCGCCATCCCCGGCAACCCTGCCTGGCGCCTCGTCTGGACGCCCCGTCAGTAATCCTTGCACCAATTCACGACTTCTTAACAACATGCCGAAAAAGCCCCGGAGGACTTTTTCAACGTGCCGATCCCGGCGCGTGTCCGGGACCGGCTACGCCAAATCAATCTGTTACGTGGTTGGTTTGGGGCGGGGCATCCCGTCTCCCGTGAGCAGACCGTTTTTCAACCCTGCGAACGAAATAGAGTGGCGCCTGAGGTTGGTCAAACACCGGGCCTTGAGGCCGTGGCGACGAGGCGATGAACCGTTTCGTCGTCCACGGTGCCTGTGCAGAGCGGGTACCGAAACGGTGGCGGGTGGGATGTTGAATGATCCGAAAGTAAAAATAATGATTCTCATTATTGACACACGAATGATAATCATTATCATCTTATGCGGGTGGGGTCGACACTCGAGATGTGCAAGGAGAATGCGATGAGTTTTTCCATCATGACCTGGATGGACGATGGAGGACCCCGCTTGGGGGTCGTGGATACGGGAACGGGCCAGCTTCGCCAGTTGTGGCGACTCCACAAATTGCCGGCCTCCGGGTGTGACGGTGCGCAGGACCCGTCTCCACCGATGGTGTTGCCGGAGAAAGGACGAATGACGGACCTCCAGCAATTGGTTCGACAGCTTTTTCTCTTCGGTTGCCGCTCCGACGTGAGGCAGGCCGCTCGTCGGCCGGACGAAACGTGCGAGCAGGAAGCGGTGATGGGGAGCGGGAGACACCCCAAAGTATGGCTCGTATACCCGACGGCGCGGAGTTCGACGGCCCCTGGCTTCACCCCCCCGATGGAAGTGCACGATGCCATCGCCCTTCGCGGGGGGGCGAGGGTGCGCAAACTGGGTGGAGGAGTGTCGTCGTGAAGACGGACCAGAACGACAGATCACGACGAGAGGCGGAACCACTGGAGAGAGGCCTACGGTGTTACGACAGCCGGGATCTCTTCCGCGGTGCGCGTGAAGTGTTCATCGAACACGCGGGGCAGGCCTATCGCCTGCGCATCACCCGCCAGGACAAATTGATACTGACCAAATAAACAAACGATCGAAAAGCGCCGCCTGCGATTCCAGCGGGCGGTCCGCGAGCCACCTGGCCCCGACCTCCGGAGAGGGCGCCGAGGCAGCCAGCCTGATGGTTTCGGTGCTTTGGAGCGCGTGGAGGCGATCATGGGGTCGGTGTCCCCGAATACATCCCTGAATTCGGGACTGGGTCTGTTCCCCGGGTTGCTGTTGGGGTGTGCCCTGGCAATGGGGTTCACTCCGACCTGGGCGGATCCCTCGAGATCCGCTGTGGTGACTCGCGAAGTCGTCGTCACCGGGACGCGCACGGAGAAATTGTGGGAAGAGAGCCCCGTGCGCGTCGAGGTGGTGAGCCGGGAAGAGATCGAAAAGACCCACGCGCGCAACCTCAAAGAGGCCCTCGAGGACGTACCCGCCCTGTCGCTCAAACCCATCCACGGCAAGACAGGGTTCGGGGCCTGGTTGCAGGGGTTCGACGCCGACCGGGTGCTGGTGTTGTTGAACGGCGAACCCATCACCCCCAGCACCGGTTCGGCGGTGGATCTCACCCAGATCGCCACCGCGGACATCGAACGCATCGAAATCGTCAAGGGCGCGACCTCGGCGTTGTACGGAAGCAACGCCATGGGCGGGGTCATCAATGTCGTCACGCGCCGTCCGGCGCGTCCCTTCGCTTATCGGCTGTCCCTGGACGGGGGCAGTTACGGAGAAAAGGATCGCGGGGGCGACCCCATCGCCGCCCGCACTCTGAGCGCCGGATGGTCCTTCGCCGCCGAAGCCGCCAGCCTGCAATTGCATGCCAGCCTGCGGGAGGGGGATGGCTATGCCCTCGATCCCGACTCCTTTCGTACGGAAGGCGCCGCGGGCGGTAAGCGCAATCTGGACCTGCGCGTGTCGTGGCGACCGAGCGCCGAGACCGAATTCTATTTGGCGCCGCGTCTCTACCGTGAGGCGGTGAGCAACAACGTCCTCGATATCGCGCCGGGTATCGGAGAGATCCGGCGAATCAAGCGAGAGCGTGCCCGCCGCACGCGCGTCGCCGCCGGCTTCGTTCGTGATTCGCGAGGCGGAGGGCGCCTGCACGGCTGGTGGATGGTCGATCGCTGGCGCAGCCTTACCCAGCGAGACGCCCTCACCACCCCGGAGGTGGATCAGGAACGCCGGGCGCGTATGGATTGGACCCGCGCCGAGTTGCAGTGGGATCGACCGTGGGGGGACTGGCAAGTGGTGACGGCGGGATTGGTGCTGGGATCGGCCACGCTGGGCCAATACCAGGATCGTCTCGGCCAGGGTCGCACGGTGGAGGTGGACGGCAAACGGCGGCGTTACGCGGAGGCCTACCTCCAGAACGATCTCTTCCTGGGGGAGCACTGGGAACTGGTCCCCGGTTTGCGCCTGCAACATGACAGCGATTTCGGTTTCCATGCCGCACCCAAGTTCAGTCTGCGCTACACGCCCGTCTGGTTGGCGGAGGGAGCCGCCCAGGTGCGCCTGTCCGCGGGGCGCGGCTACCGCGTGCCCAATCTCAAAGAGCGTTTCTACGTCTTCGATCACAGCCAGCTCGGCTACATGGTACTAGGCGATCGGGGCTTACAACCGGAACGTTCCGACAGCGTTCAACTGGGAATCGAATGGAGCCGACCGGGTGCCTTCCGCTTCGATCTCAATCTCTTCCGTCACCGGGTCCAGGACCTCATCGAGACCCGTCTCGATGCCGCGCGTTCCGCACAGCTCGGTCTCGATGTCTTCACCTACCAGAATTACAGCCGGGCGCGCATCCAGGGTCTGGAAGCCAACACCGCCTTGACCTTCGGTCCCTTGCGGTGGCGTTCGGGGTACACCTGGCTCGAGAGCGAAGACCTCGTCTCGGGCAAGACCCTGCGAGGGCGACCCCGGCATCAACTCAAAAGTTCGCTGGATTGGCGCTTGCGGCCTCGGGGCGGCGAGTTGAGTCTGCGCGGCGTGTATCAGAGCGCGGAATTCTACGACGCGGACAACACCATGCGTTCCCCGTCCTGGGCCACCTGGGACATCAAACTGAGCCATCCCCTGGGGCGTGGGATTCGTTGGTATGCGGGCATCGACAACGTCGCCGACGTACACCGCGATCCCGCCGTGGCGTCCGACAATCGGCCCGCCGTGGGACGCTTCGTCTATCTGGGATTTCGGGTCGATGGCTAGCCGCTGCGTTGCGGAGAGCGGGGTGCGGAAACGCCAACGTGTCGATCCCCCCACCACGACCGTATCCCGCTCTCCACAGCGCAGCGATGGGGGATCGGGCGGGGTATGGAATCCATTTTTCGTCACAAACGCAGGAAATGGAGAGAAAACGCCATGAAACGTAAGAATCTCGTAATGCGGATCGCCATGACGTCGCTGGTATCGTCATCGGCCTTGTTCGTGGGCGCGTGTCTGCATCAGGAAGGCGCAGGCCCGGATGCGGCGCCGGAGGCGGCGATGCCGCAAGACATTTCAGAGAAGACCCCGGGAGAGAACGTCGTCACCGTCCGCATCGATGCCACCGCAGGCGGCATCGGTGCTCCAGCGGACGATCCACGCAACCGTTACACCTATTTCGACCTCGTCAACGGACAAGTACTCGAATTGAGCGACGAGCAGGCACGTCGCGACGGCCGTTGGCATATCGCCTTCAAGCGCAATCGCATCAAACTCAACGGAGGCGTCTCCGGGCCGGGGGCGGTGCGCGGCGCCATCGCCGATGCCCAGGAGGACTTCTACGACGCCTCCGGGGAGCCCATCGTCTCCGTTTTCACCAACGCCAGCGCCGAGAGCGAACGGACCGCCTTCGCCGCCGTCACCCGTGGCGACGGATTGGACTTCATCGCCGATCGGGCGACGCCCTACATCCTCGGCGATGGCAGCGCAGACGGCTGGTGGTCGTACAGCGGGCCGCCCGAGCATCGCATCAGTGCCAACCCCGAGCGCTGGTGGCTGATCCGTTCGGCGGAAGGAAACGGTTACGCCAAGTTCCATGTCACCGACATCGTCCAGGCGACGCGCGAGATCACGATGGAACTGTTTATCCAAGGACCTACGGACACGGCTTTCTCGAACATCCCGATCACCTGGACGGCCGCGCTCGGCGCCGACGGCGGTCGCCGCTGTTTCGACTTCGACGGCGCCGCAGAAGTGGATTGCGAGAGCGCCGCAGAGACCTGGGACCTGCAAGTGGAAGTCACGGGTCGTGCCTGGAATCTGTGGACCAACGGTGGCGTGTACGGGCGCGGGCGTGGAGCTGCCTTCGGACCGTTGGATGCAGACGCCGCGGCGGATTACGTCAGCGGTACCGTCGCCCCCGACGGTCGCAGCATCGCTCGCTTGTACCGACAGGACGGCACGGGGGGCATATTCGAGGAATATCCCTGGTACGCCTACAGCCTCCTGGGCAACAACAAGCTCTGGCCCAACTATCGCGTCTACGTCATCGACACCGGCACCGGGCACTACAAGTTGCAGATCCTCGGGTACTACGACGAGGCCGGGGTGAGCGGCCATTACACCCTGCGCTACGCCCCTCTCGATGGGGCCGACCCTTTCGAAACCGCGCGAATCGTCTTGCGCGAATGGGCGGTGGAGACCGGCGGTGCCCGCGCGCAGGCCGGTCCCGTGCACCTGCGGGTCGATAACGCGGGTCCGCAGGAGGTACACGGGCTGGTGCTGATTCGTACCGATATCGCCCTCGACCAGCTACCCACGGACGCCCAGGGGAAAGTCGACGTGGGTGCCCCCGGCATCGAAGTCGTGGGCGAAATCGGGGCCCTCGCCGTTGGCGAGCAGATCCAGGCGACGTTCGAATTGGCACCGGGCCGGTACGTGTTGTTCTGCGATGCGGGAGATACCGACGGGAGGAGCGAGCCCCATTACCGTCGAGGCATGTATGGCGAGCTGCTCGTGGAATGAGCGGCGCTGGACAGTCCCGGTCCAAGCCCACCACCGGGCGATCACCCATCGAGGAGAACGACAACATGAAGCCCCAAAAAGGGAAGAACCGTTACCTACGTCTTCACCGGCACCTTGCAACGGTCAAGCAGACCTGTCGCAGGATCGGAGAAGGAATCTACGTGGCGCTGTGCCGCAAAGAACGGCGATCGAACGACGAACGCTCGTGACGGCCTTGCCGGAGGAAAATGGAGATGCGTGTGAAGAAACAGCCATGGGCCTTCATCGGGCCGGGAGTGTTGATCGTGAATTTTCTGGTATTCCTGACTTGGTTCTCGTTGGGGGCCTTGTTGTCGGCGCCAGCCTGGGCCAAGACAGGATTTCTGGTCGTGGCCGGGGATCGCGGATTCCTGGGCAACCAAGAACTGGATGCCTTGGTAGAGCGTTTCAGGCAGCACGTTCCTGCTCGCCTGGCCCTCATCGGCAAGAATCGCCAGGGCGTGGAAGATTATGCCGAATACGTGGAGCGGGCCTTGGCGGAACTGGTGCGCGAAGGGGCAACGGAGATCATCGCCATCCCGTTGTTCGTCTCCGGCGCCGATGCCACGCTGCAACGTTACCGCCAGCAGGTGCCGGAGCGCTTCCAAGGGCTGCGAATTCGTTGGGCTTCGCCCATGGTAGACAGCCATCTCACGGCCCAGATCCTGCTCGATCGGGTGACGGCCCTGAGTCGGCGGCCGGAAAAGGAGCGCCTGCTGGTGGTGGGGGTTGGCGCCTGGGACGAAGAGGGTGCGCGACGCATCGAGACGGAACTACGTGCTTTGCTGCGTGAAGTGACCGATCGTTTCTCCTTCCGTGAGACCGAAGTGGTGGTCTACTACGATCCCGACGCGCCCGAGAGCGAAGCCCGCAACGAGGCCGCACGGGAAAAGATCGTGCACACGGCCGCCAAGCGGGGCCGGACTCTGTTGGTTCCTTTCGTCATCGGTGTCAAGTTCGATCAGCGCATGTCCGTGGAGGGTTGGTTGCGGCGCGAATTCGGTACCTACGACATCCAACTGGGGGAGACTGTATTACCCCATCCGGAAGTGCTCACTTGGTTGCGGCACACGGCCAATCGTTATACGTCCGCGAGCCGGGACGAAGTGGCCGTACTGGTGATGCCGCACGGCGCCACCCGCCCTTACAACGAAGGACTGGAGCGGGTCTTGGATCCGTTACGGAGCGATTACCGTATCGAAATGGCGCCCGGCATGGGCGATGCCCTGATTCTCCAGCAGGCGGTAAGCAAGTTGGAGGAAGAGGGATACCGGCGCATCGTCTTCGTACGGTTCTACGCCCTGGAAGAGCACATGAAGGCGCGTACCGACTACATTCTGGGATTGCGTGCCGCACCGCCATCGGCTGCGGGCAGTCCGCCGCCTCGCGTGCGTAGCAGTGTCGTGTTCGCGACCTTCGGGGGATACGAGGAATCACCGCTCATCGCCGAAGTCTTACGCGACAGGATCCTGGAGATCAGCCAACGACCGGCGGAAGAAACCGTGATCCTGCTGGCGCACGGACGGCGCGAAGACGAAGCCGATCGCCGCTGGCGCGAAGTCATGGAGGTCAACATAGAGCGGATCCAGGACATGCTGGAACGACCCTTCCGCAGTATCAAGGCCATGACCCTGCGCGAAGACTGGCCCGAACTCCGGGCCCAGGCCCTGGCGCGTATCCGGGAAGAGATCGAAACAATCAACCGTGAAGGAGGGCGGGTGTTGGTGATCTCCAACCGCTTGTACGGTTCCGGCCCCTATCGGCGCTTGCTCGGGGATCTGCAATTCGTCATGAACGATCGAGGATTGGTTCCCCATCCGCTCATGACGCGTTGGCTGCGCGAGGGTATCGAGCGCCTGCTGCCGGATCTGTTACGTCCTCAAGTTCCAGGCGGGGAGGCCTCGATCGATAGGGACATGCTTGAGGGGACGAGCGTAGCGTCTTTGACGGAAACACCCGCGGAGACAAAAAGGCGGTAGGCGGCGAATTCGCAGGCGGGGCGGGGGGAATGCTCGTCCTCCCGGGCCCGCTCCACGGAATGAATATTTTCCGGAATCCCGCCTTTCCCTGAGAACCACCAAGGGACGTTACGGTGTTGGGCGAACTTTGAAAGAGCGGGAAATCCATTGACAGTCGCCCCTCGAGGAGCTAGATTATGCGGCTTTCCAAAACCAGTTCATTTTCCAGAATTTTTCAGGGAGCACGTCTTGGCCAACTCACCTCAAGCCCGCAAACGCGCCCGCCAGGCGGAGAAGCGTCGCATCCACAACCGTAGCCGGCGCTCCATGATGCGCACCTACGTCAAGAAGGTGCGCAAGGCCATCGCCGCCGGTGACAAGGAGGCTGCCCAGGCCGCTTTCAAGGCGGCGGTGCCCGTCATCGACCGGATGGCCGGCAAGGGCTTGATCCACAAAAACACGGCGGCCCGTTACAAGTCGCGCATCAACGCCCGCATCCGCCAGATGTGAGGCGCTCCCGCGCCGCTCGCGGGCGAGTGGCGCCGCATGCGCGAGAAAAGCCGGCTCGAATGCCGGCTTTTCGCGTTTCCCCAGCCTCACAGGAGGATGAGATCATCCCGGTGGATCAGTTCCGGCTCGTCCACATAACCGAGGATGGATTCGATCTCGCCGCTGGGTCGGCCTTGGATGCGCGCCGCCTCCGCGGCGTCGTAATTGACCAGGCCGCGGGCGATCTCCCGCCCTTGCGGATCCACGCAGGCCACCACTTCGCCGCGCTGGAAATCCCCCTCCACTCTCGTGACTCCCACTGGCAGGAGGCTGCCGCCCCGTTCTTGCAGGGCGCGCACGGCGCCGTCGTCCAGATGCAACCGACCGCGTACCTGTAGCTGACCCGCGAGCCATTGCTTGCGGGCGCTGAGGCGACCTTGGGTGGGTTCGATGACGGTGCCGCGGAAATCGCCGCGGCGGATCTTGTCCAGGATGTCCGCCTCGCGTCCGTCGGCGATGACGGTGACAGCACCGGAGCGAGCCGCGCGCTTGGCCGCCAGGACCTTGGTGAGCATGCCGCCCCGCCCGAGGGTGCCGGCACCGCCCTGGGCCCATTCCTCGAGGCGCGGATCGTCGGCGTGCGCAGAGGCGATGAAGCGGGCGTCGGAATGGCGGCGGGGGTCGCGGTCGTACATGCCGGCCTGGTCGGTGAGGAGGACGAGCCGGTCCGCCTCGATGAGGTTGGTCACCAGGGCGGCCAGGGTGTCGTTGTCGCCGAAGCGGATCTCGTCGGTGGTCACCGTGTCGTTCTCGTTCACCACCGGTACCACCCCCAGCCCCAGGAGGGTACGCAGGGTGCTGCGGGCATTGAGGTAGCGGGTGCGGTGGGCCAGGTCTTCGTGGGTGAGGAGGATCTGGGCGGTGTGGCGGCCATGGCGGCGGAAGCTTTCTTCGTAAGCCTGGATGACCCCCATCTGCCCCACTGCCGCCGCCGCCTGTAACTCGTGTAGGGCGTGGGGACGGCGGCGCCATCCGAGGCGTGCCATGCCCTCGGCCACCGCCCCGGAGGAGACCAGGACCAGCTCCATGCCGGTCTCCAGGAGGCGGGCGATCTGGTCCGACCAGGCACGGATGAGGTCCCTGTCCAGACCCCGTCCCTCGGCGGTGATGAGGGAGCTGCCCACCTTCACCACCCAACGTCGCTCTTGCCTCACGCCTCGTCCTCCCAGGGGTCGTCCTCGTCGCCGGCGGGGGCCGGTTCGGTGGGCATCTGCTCCAGGGCGTTCATCACCGCCTGGGCCAGCTCGCGGGTGCCTTCGCCGGTGGCGGCAGAGATCACGAACAGCGGCGCCTGCCAATCCAGGGCCTCGGCGATGGCCCGGGCGCGGCTCTGGCGTTCGTCCTCGTCCAGGAGATCGGCCTTGTTGAGGAGCAGCCAGCGGGGACGACGGGCCAGGGCTGGGTCGAACTTCTCCAGCTCGGCGGCGATGGCGCGGACCTGTCGGGCCGGGTCGCTGCCGTCCTCCGGGGCGATGTCCACGAGGTGCAGGAGCAGACGCGTGCGCTGAAGGTGGCGCAAGAAGCGGTGCCCCAAACCGGCGCCCTCGGCGGCCCCCTCGATGAGGCCGGGTACGTCGGCGAGGACGAAGCTGCGGTGCGCCTCCACGCGCACCACTCCTAGATTGGGATGGAGGGTGGTGAAGGGGTAGTCGGCCACCTTGGGACGGGCGGCAGAGAGGGCGCGGATGAGGGTGGACTTGCCGGCGTTGGGCAGGCCCAGCAGACCCACGTCGGCCAGGAGGCGGAGCTCTAATTGCAGATTGCGCCGCTCGCCGGGAGTCCCCGGTGTGGATTGGCGTGGGGCGCGGTTGGTGGAACTCTTGAAGTGGGTGTTGCCGATGCCGCGGCGGCCGCCCTTGGCGACGCACAAGCGCTGCCCCGGGCGGGTGAGGTCACCGAGCACCTCCCGGGTCTCGGCGTCCCGCACGACGGTGCCCACCGGCACGCGGATCAGGCAGTCCTCGCCCTTCTTCCCCGAGCAGTTGCGGCCCCGTCCCGGCTCTCCGTTCTCGGCCCGGTAGATACGCTGGTGGCGGAAGTCCACGAGGGTGTTCAAGTGCGGGTCGGCGACGAGATAGACGCTGCCGCCGTCCCCCCCGTCGCCTCCATCCGGGCCGCCCTTGGGGATGAATTTCTCGCGCCGGAAGCTGACGCAGCCGTTGCCGCCCTTGCCGGCTTCCACGCGGATGTTGGCTTCATCGACGAATTTCATCTTTGGAATCTTATCCGTTTCAACGAAAAAAGGCCCCGGACGGGGGCCTTCCTTCCTGGGGGCATAGAAGACAGCGCTCAGGCGGGACGCACGCTGACGAACTTGCGCTTCTTGGGCCCCTTCGTCTCGAACACCACCACCCCGTCGGAGAGGGCGAACAGGGTATCGTCCTTGCCGATGCCGACGTTGGTGCCGGGGTGGAAGTGGGTACCTCGCTGACGCACGATGATGCTGCCCGCGCGTACCTGCTGTCCGCCGAAGCGCTTCACGCCCAGGCGTTTGGAAATGGAATCGCGGCCGTTCCGGGTACTGCCGCCTGCCTTTTTATGAGCCATCTTGCCTTACCTCGGTTCCCTGGAATTTCTCAGGCCTGGATGCCGGTGATCTTGATGCGGGTGAACCACTGGCGGTGACCCATCTGCTTGCGATGGTGCTTGCGCCGGCGGAACTTGATGATGCGGATCTTCTTGCCACGTCCGTGGGATTCGACGGTGGCGGAGACCTTGGCCCCTTCCAGGACGGGCTGACCAATCTTCACTTCGCCGCCGTCGGAGACCATGAGGACCTCGCCGAACTCGATGGTGGCACCTTCCTCGACGGGTAGCTTCTCCACGTCGATGGTGTCGCCTTCCGTCACACGATACTGTTTGCCACCGGTTTTGATTACCGCGTACATGCTCGCTCTTCGCTCCAAAAATTTTAGATCGCTTCGGATTCGAGGCCAGAAGACGTTGACCTCGGCGCAGGAACCGGGCATTTTAATCCCCTCCCCTTGGCCCGTCAATGGTGATGGCGACCGTCTTGGACGTGTCGGGATCAAGCGACCAGAATCATATATAATTCGGGTTCCCGGACCACGATGCCTTTTCCATGCACTTGGACAGCGCCGACATGAATCTCACCGCGGGATCCCCTGCCGAAGAGGTCCCATCGCCGCCCTTCACCCCTCCTGGCATGGGTATCGATCAGGTCTATGCCTTGGTGGAGGGGGATCGCCGTGCGGTGGATGCCTTGATTCAACGGCGCCTGCACTCCGACGTGGTCCTCATCAACCAGTTGGGCCGCTACATCGTCAACAGCGGCGGCAAGCGCCTGCGTCCCCTGCTGGTGATCCTCAGTGCCCGGGCGGTGGGATACAGGGGTGAGAATCACATCCAACTAGCGGCGGTGGTGGAATTCATCCACACCGCCACCCTCCTGCACGACGACGTGGTGGATGCCTCCGAGCTGCGCCGCGGTCGGGAGACGGCCAACGCCATCTGGGGCAACGAGGCGGCGGTGCTGGTAGGCGACTTCCTCTATTCCCGCTCCTTCCAGATGATGGTGGAGGTGGGGGAGATGCGGGTCATGGAGATCCTCTCCGACGCCACCAACACTATCGCCGAGGGGGAGGTGATGCAGCTCCTCAACTGCCACGATCCCGATACCACCGAGGAGCGTTATCTGGCGGTAATCCGTTACAAGACGGCCAAGTTGTTCGAGGCCGCCGCCCGCCTGGGCGCCGTGTTGGCGGGCCGGGAGGCGGATTACGGCGAGCCTTTGGCCCGTTACGGCATGCATTTGGGCACCGCCTATCAATTGGTCGACGACGTCCTCGACTACAGCGCCGACAGTCGCGAGATGGGCAAGAACGTGGGTGACGACTTGGCCGAGGGCAAGCCCACCCTGCCCCTGATCCACGTGCTGCGCCACGGGACGCCGGAACAGGTGCGTCTGGTGCGCCGGGCCATTGAGGAGGGCGGACGCGAGTTCATCTCCCCAGTGATGGCCGCCATTGAATCCACCGATGCCCTGGAGTACACTGCGCAATCCGCGAGGCGCGAGGCCGTGTTGGCCATCGAGGCCTTGGAGGCGTTGCCCGCTTCGTCCTACAAGGACGCCCTCATCACCCTCGCCGATTTCTGCATTCAGCGGACCTACTGAATCATCCATCCATCGGGGTGTAGCTCAGCCTGGTAGAGCACTGCCTTCGGGAGGCAGGGGCCGGAGGTTCGAATCCTCTCACCCCGACCATTCGTTTTTTCCTCGCATCCAGCCGTTTCCCCCTTCTGCGACCCTTTGAGCGTATAATCTCGGCGTCGTTGTTCCTTAGCCTAACGATCAATCATTCGAGGAGTGAAACCATGACGATCCGGGTCATCGAGGGGGTGGTGTCTTCCCTGCGCGAGGATTCCAAGCAGGGACGCATCGCCGTGGTGAATGGCGAGGAGGCCTTCGTGCCCGAACGGCTGGCGGATTGTCTGGTCGCGGGGGATGAGGTGCGTCTCGCCGGCGAGGACCGGGATGGACACTTGCGGGTGCTGGCCCTGCGTAACCGGAGCCAAGGTCGGAGTTGTGCCGAGGATGTGGTCAGCGCCCTCCTCTTGTTTGGCGTCGGTGGTTTCTTGATCGTCTTCTTCGGGGTGTTGGCGATCCGTGGTTACGGCTATGAAAAGCCTTTCATGGAGGTGATTTACAACACTCTGGTATTGTCTGGGCTCGTGATCTGTACTCTGACCTTGCGCCGTTTTTGGCGGATCAATCGCGCCAGCGAGTTCGCCAACCTGCCCTGACGCCTTCGCCTGTCCCCCCATTTTTGTTTCAATGGGAAAAGGTGTTGTATCCGTAGGGAAGGACCATGGCCCGTGGCCTGCTCATCGATCTGGACGGGGTGGTGTACGTGGGTGATGCTCCCGTGCCGGGCGCCCCGGAGGCGATCCGCTGGCTGCAGGCGCAGGGCATCCCCCATCTCTTTCTCACCAACACCACCTCACGCCCCCGCGCGGCCCTGGTGGAGCGTCTGGCGGGGGTGGGGGTGCATACCGACGTGGATCACATCCTCACCCCGCCGGTGGCGGCGGTGGATTGGCTAGGTGATCAGGGGGCTCAGCCGGTGGCCCTGTTCGTGCCCTCGGCCACCGTCTCCGAGTTCGCGTCCCTGGCTCAGGTGGGGCTGGAGGCGGAATCGGGAGCGCGGGCGGTGGTGATGGGGGACCTGGGCGAAGGGTGGGACTTCGCCACCCTCAACCGCGCCTTCCGCCTGCTCATGGCCGACGAGGCGGCGCACCTGGTGGCCCTGGGGATGACCCGCTACTGGCAGGCGCCGGACGGGTTGCGTCTGGACACCGGCCCGTTCGTCCAGGCCCTGGCCTATGCCGCTTCCCGCGAGCCGGTAGTGACCGGCAAGCCGGCGGCGGCCTTCTTTCAGGCGGGCTGCCGCATCCTGGGCCTGCCGCCGGCGGCGGTGGCGATGGTCGGCGACGATGTGGTCACCGATGTGGGGGCGGCGCAGCGGGCCGGCCTCAAGGGGGTGCTGGTGCAGACGGGCAAGTTCCGCCCCCAGGACCTGAGCGGCGAGGTCCGGCCGGATGGGGTCCTGCCTTCCCTCGCCGATTTGCCGGCCCACTGGCCGCTGTGAGGTGCCTCACAGGGCGCGGATGCGTTCTCGCTCCTCTTTGAGGGTATCCAGGCGCCGGCGCAGTTCGTCCAGCTTTTCCCTTTCCTTGGCCACCACCGCCGCCGGGGCCCGTTCCACGAACTTGGGATTGGCCAGCTTGGCCTCGGTCTGGGCGAGGCTCTTTTGCAGCTTGCCGATTTCCTTGTCCAGGCGTGCTAGTTCGGCGTCCTTGTCGATGAGGCCGGCGAGGGGGATGAGCAGGCGCATCTCGCCGGCCAGCTCGGTGGCCGCCTCGGGGGCGGGTTCGTCGTTCGCCAGGGCGGTGATGGATTCCAGGCGCGCGAGCTGAATGATGAAGGGACCGTTGGCGGCGAGCCAGTCCCGTTCCGTATCGCTGCCCCCCTGGACCAACAGGGGCAGGGGGGCAGCGATACGGAACGGGACTGGCTCGCCGCCAACGGTCCCTTCATCATTCAGCTCGCGCGCCTGGAATCCATCACCGCCCTGGCG
>WFVN01000211.1 GCA_015491615.1 Gammaproteobacteria bacterium | reverse complement strand
GTGGTGGGGCGCGTCCTCTTCGTGGGCGACGCCCTCGGCCTCACCCACCCCATCACCGGAGCCGGCATCGCCCCCGCCATGGTCTCCGGCGAGGCGGCGGGGGAGGCGGTGGCCGCCCACCTGGGGGGCGACCCCGAGGCCCTCGTCGACTACGAAGAAGAGATGAACGACCGCTACCGCGAGACATTGAACCGCGCGGTGGCCAAGCGGGCCCGCATCGAGGCCGCGCTGGCCGCCGGCCAACCCCTGGGTGAGCGCCTCTTCCGCACCACCTGGATCGCCTTCGACGAATACTACGAACACGCTGTCGCCTGACGGACAGGAGAGGACCGACCATGACCGCGAGAACCGAGATCACCGCCCCCCTCAACTTCTACCGCCCGGACTACTTCGTGAAGACCCCGGAGATGCGCTCGCCGGAGTACGTGCAGCTCTCCACCGCCGCGGCCATCACCCTCGGCCTCATCCCTGGGCAGATGCACCGCACCGCCTGCACCCACTGCCTCAACCTCCTGGTCACCTACCCGGAGGGCTGCCGCGCCAACTGCGCCTACTGCGGCCTGGCCCGCCACCGCGAGGAGGCGCGCGACTACGCCGACCGCAACTTCATCCGCGTGGACTGGCCCACGGTGCGCTACGAAGAGATCATCGAGCGGGTCAAGAACGGCGACGACCGGGGCGGTTTCGAGCGCATGTGCATCTCCATGATCACCCACCCGTCCTCCGACGCCGACACCCTCACCCTCCTGCGTCGCTGGGTGAAGGAAGTGCCCCACATTCCCGTCTCCATCCTCTCCAACCCCACCTCCATGGACCGTGACGACCTGGTCCGCCTCAAGGACGAAGGGGCGGAGATCTTCACCGTCGCCCTGGACGCTGCCACCCCGGAGATCTTCGAGATGACCCGCGGCAAGACGGTGGACAGCCCGCATCGCTGGGACCACTACTGGCAGGTGCTGGAATGGGCGGCGGAGATCTACGGCGACAACCGTTTCGGCGCTCACCTCATCTGCGGCATGGGGGAGACGGAAGAAGAAATGCTGGCGGTGTGCCAGAAGATCCGCGACATGGGCGGCCACAACCACATGTTCGCCTTCTTCCCCGAGCAGGGGTCCATGATGGAGGACTGGGACCCGGTGCCCCAGGACCAGTGGCGGCGCGTGCAACTGGCCCGTTACATCATCGACTACGCTGGCGGTCGCTTCGAGGACATGCGTTTCAACGGCGCCGGCCAGGTGGTGGACTTCGGCATCGATCAGGCGCGCCTGGAGGAGATCATCAACTCCGGTCGTCCCTTCCAGACCTCCGGCTGCCCGGGCAAGGAGGACGACATCTCCGCCTGCAACCGCCCCTTCGGCGACTCCAGCCCCATGGACATTCGTTCCTTCCCCTTCGCCCTGGACGCCGCCGACGTGGAGATCGTCCGCCGCCAGCTCAAGGGCGAGCGCATCCCCACCTACCAGGAAGACTGATGAAGAAATCCATCAAGGTCACCGACCTCGGCAGCATCAAGAACGAGCTGCGCAAGTACAAGGCGGGCGTCAAGTTCGACATCAACCAGTTCAACCAGATCGCCCGCCTGGCCTGGTTGGGGAAGGTGGTCCTCCAGCCCCTGGACCCCCAGGACCCGGACTGTCGCGCCATGCTCCTCTACGCCGAGGAGCCCGACGGCCTGGCCGCCCACCTGGTGCACGTGGAGCAGGAGCTGGCCGGGCGCATGCACATCGTCGATGGCGAACAGGCCCAGGCCCTCATCAAGATCCTGGAGCAGGGGGTGCAGGAACGGGCGCGTCTCTATCAGGAACTGAACCAGCGGGACTTCTACTTCCAGCACTTCTACCGCCCGGACGAGGGCGAATCGAAAGAATGAGCGGCGGGCCCACCATTGCCGACCGCCTGCGCCGGCGGGTCTTGGTGATGAGCCCGGATGCGGGCCTGGCGGCGGCCGTCCGCGACCGTCTGCCGGCGGACTGGGACGTGGAAGGGGGGGCGGATCCGGAGGCCCTCGGCCCTTGGCACGAGCTGCTCCTCTACCGCTTCATGGTCCTCGACCTGGAAGGGCAGGGGGCCTATGACCCCCTGGAGGTCCTGGAGATGTTGCGCCTGGAACACCAGATCAACCTACCGGTGTTCTGCGTGGGCGGGGACGAAACGCTGCGCGGCGAGGCCATCGCCGCGCGCGCCGACCGCGCCTTCGGCCGGGAGGAACTGTTGGAGATGCTCCCCCGCATCGCCGAGGGTTTCTTCTGAGCCCGGGGCCGGCCTCAGCCGACCCAGGCGTGCGCCTCCACATCCAGGAGCAGGAACTCGGTGAGCTGTTCACCGTTCTGTTCCACCACCAGCTCCGCCGCCCGCGCCCCGGGCGTATCGAAGGCGATTTCGCAGTCGTAGTAACCAGGCAGGGAGACCGTCTTCTCGCAGTGGCGCTCCCCGTCGATGAGCAGATAGGCGGTGGCCGAACCCTGGCCCTCGATGGCCGCGCGGATGGAGAAGGGTTTGCCCGGCAGGCGGCGATAGGGCTGGGGATCGCGATTCGGGTTGTAGACCAGGCCGTTCAACTGGACGAATTTGATTTTCATGCGAAATTCCTCGATACGGGGAATGGTTCGGTCATCTTATATCGAACACGCCAGAAATCCATTTAAAAGGCTTGATAGATGAATAAAATCGATCTGGAAACCCTCGACGAACGGGTGCAGGCCCTGGAGCGGCGCGCGCGGGAAGCGGACCCCGATTTTCCCGAGATCCTGGACGAGGCCCTCGCCCTCACCGCCGACCTGCTGCGCCACTATGCCCGCACTGCCAAGGGCCAGGAACTGACCGGCGACGATCTCCTCGGCCTGCTGCGCGCCTTCCTCAAGGGCGACCCGAGCCTCAACGCCGTACGCGACAACGTGCGCGAACTGATCTACTACCAGAACTGCCTCGCCGCCGGGCGCGAGGACACCCTGCCCGCGCAGCCGGCGCGCATGGCCGCCCGCACCGCCGCCCACATCCACCTCTACCTGCGCTCGCGCCTGGAACAGATGGACCTGGCTGACTGATGCCCCGCGCCCGCTTCATCGCCTCCCCCGACTTCCGCGGCCACCACTTCGGGGAGAACCACCCTCTGCGCGTGCCCCGCGTGCCGCTGACCTGGGACCTCATCGACGCCTACGGGGCCCTCACGGCGGACGAATTCCTCCCCGCCCGCGAGGCGAGCCCCGAGGAACTGGCCGGTTTCCACGAACGTGATTACCTGGAGGCCCTGCGCCACGCCCAGGACCACGGGCGGGTGGACGACGAGGCCCGCCGCCGCTTCGGCCTCGGCACCCTGGAGAACCCCTGGTTCCCCCAGTACTTCCACCTGCCCGCCCTCGCCGCCGGCGGCAGCGTCCAGGGGGCGGAGGCCGTCCTGCGGGGCGAGCGCGCCTTCAACCCCGCCGGCGGCATGCACCACGGCCAGCCCGGGCGGGCGCAGGGCTTCTGCCTCATCAACGACGTGGTCCTGGGCATCCAGCGCCTGCTCGCCGAGGACCTGCGCGTCCTCTACCTGGACATCGACGCCCACTACCCGGACGGCGTGGTGCCCGCCTTCGATGACGACCCCCGCGTCGCCCTCGTCTCCCTGCACATGGACACCGACTACGCCTACCCCTTCGTGGGCGGGGCACTGGAGGAGACCGGCGGGACGGGCCAGGTGGTGAACGCGCCCCTACCGCGCGGGGTGCACGACGACGAATACCGCGCCCTTTTCGAACCCCTGTGGGAGCGCCTGCTGGAGCGCTTTCGCCCGGACGCGGTGGTCCTCCAGGCGGGCACCGACATCATCCAGGGGGACCCCCTGGGCAAGCTCTCGGTGAGCACCCGCGGCTTTCTGGCGACGGAGGCGCGGGTGGTGGCCGACGCCCCGCGCCTGTTGGTCCTCGGCGGCGGCGGTTACCACCCCATCCTCCTCGCCCGCGCCTGGACCGGCGTCTGGGCCCTCCTCAGCGGTCGTGACCTGCCCGAGGACCTGCCGCCCGCGGGGCGCGACCTGCTGCGGGCGGTGGACTGGGACGACGAGGACCAGGACCCCGCCTGGGTGGAGACCCTCTACCGCACCCGCCTGGAGGGCCCCCACGGCGGTCCCGTGCGCCCCGAGGTGGTCGAGGTCCGCCGGCGCCTGTTGAACGAACACCCCCTGCTCAGGTGACCCCATGCGACTGATCCCCGGACACGCCACCCCCGAGGCCACCCGAGCATACGCCCGCCGGCACGGCGAGCGGCTGCCGGCGGAGCACTTCAGCGAGTTCAACAAGACCCGCATCCGCCTCAGCTCCCTGGGGGTGGGCACCTTCTCCGGCGGCGCCGACCCGGAAACCGACCAGGCGGTGGGGCGCATCGTCGCCGACGCCCTGCGCGCCGGCATCAACGTGGTGGACACCGCCGCCCACTACCGCTATGGCCGTGCCCTGGCAGCGGTGGGCACCGGGGTGCGCTCGGCGGTCCTCGACGGCGTCCCCCGCGAGGCGATGTTCCTGGTCTCCAAGGGCGGCTTCATCACCTGGCACGAAGGGCGCCCGGAAGACCCGGAGGATTGGATCCGCGAGCGCATCGTGCGCGAGGGCCTGGCCGACATCGACGACATCGCCCAAGGGGTGCACTGCCTCGCCCCGGACTACATCGAGTACCAACTGGAACTCTCCCGCCGCCTCATGGGCGTGGAGACCCTGGACGCCTTCCTCGTGGACCAGCCGGAGATCCACTTCCCGCGCATCGGCAAGGAGGCCACCTACCAGCGCCTGGAGGCGGTGTACGAACGCCTGGAACGGGCGGTACAGGAAGGGCGCCTGCGTTGGTACGGCCTGGCCACCTTCGACGCCCTGCGGGTGGCCACCGACGACCCTCGCTTCACCTCCCTCACCTCGCAACTGGGCCTGGCGGAGAAGGCCGCGAAGGCGGTGGCGGGGGAGGGCGCCCGCCACCACTTCGCCCTCGTGCAAATGCCCTTCAACCTGGCCATGACCGAAGGCTTCACCCGCTTCAACCAGGCCACCGGCCAGGGCAACGTCGCCTCCACCCTGCAGGCCGCCTACCAACTACGCATCTACGTCATGGGCTCCCACACCCTGGGCAAGGGGCGCCTGGCTCAGGGGCCCACCCCGCCGGCCCTGGAGGACCTCACCCCCGAGCTGGCCAGTCCGGCCCAGCGGGCCATCCAGTTCGTCCGCTCCACCCCCGGCCTCGGCACCGCCCTGGTGGGCCTCGGCCGGCGCCGCCACCTGGACGACCTCCTCGCCGTCGCCGCCCGCCCGCCCCTGTCCACCCAGGCCTATCTCACCCTCTACCAACGGGCCTGAGGGCGAAACGGCGGGTCAGTCTTCGGGGCGTTGGGCCTCGGCCCGGCGTTTGGCCAGTTCGCGCAGGAGGCGCTCCTGCTCGCGGAAACTGGGGACGTGCTGGCCGCCCAGGGAGCCCTCGCGGTCCACTTCCCTTTCCGCTGGGCGTTCCCGTTCCTTGAGGCGCCGGTAGCGGTCCAGCTCCGCCTCCAGATCCACCTCCCGCCCCTGGAACCCCTCGGGCGGCGCGGCGCCGATGCCGAGGCTCACCGCCATGCGCAGGGCCTTGTTGCGCTCGGTGACGCGCCGGTCGATCCACCACAGGTCGATGAGGGCGGCGAGCCCCTCCAGGGCCAGGACCCCCAACGCCAAGCGCGGGAAGCCGGCCAAGTGAGCGAGGAGGGCGAGGGCGGTGGCGGCGCCGTAGGCGAGCGCCCCGCGGCGGTCGTCCAGGTAGGTCCGATGCGCCCCCAGGGGGAAGAACAGCCACAGGAAATAGGCCAGCGGACGGCGCTTCATGCGCGCCACGAAGGCCTGGTTGGCGGCCTGGAGGCCACCGCCTTCCAAATCCAACCGTTGCCATCGGTCTTGCATGGGGCGAGCATAGCATAACGCTAATATTCCCGTTATGATTAAGTTCATGAATGGGTTTTATAAATAGCGTTTGGGGTGAGGGCCATGGCCGATCGCAGATTGCAAGTCTTCCACACCGTCGCTCAACTCCTTAGTTTCACCAAGGCGGCGGAGACCTTGCACATGACCCAGCCGGCGGTGACTTTCCAGGTGCGCCAGTTGGAAGAGTATTTCAACACCCGCCTGTTCGACCGCACCCACAACCGCATCAGCCTCACCGAGGCGGGCAGGCGGGTGTACGAATACGCCGACCAGATCTTCACCCTCTACGCGGAGATGGACAACGCCGTGCGCGAGCTCACCGGCGAGGTGAGCGGCGTGCTCATCCTCGGCGCCAGCACCACCATCGCCGAATACATGCTCCCCGCCCTCCTGGGTGACTTCAAACACAAGTATCCCGAGGTGAGCGTGCGCCTGAAGGTCTCCAATACCGAAGGCATCGTGCGCATGGTGGAGAACAATGTCATCGACCTGGGGGTGGTGGAGGCGCCGGTGGGCAACAAGAACCTGGCGGTGGAGCTGTGCCAGATGGATCAACTGGTGGCGGTGGTGCCGCCCAACCACCCCCTTGCCGAGCGGGAGGTGGTCTCCCCCCACGATCTCCTCGGCCACCCCTACATCTGCCGCGAGGAGGGCTCGGGCACGCGTGAGGTGATCCTGGAATACTTCGAGTCGGTGGGCATCAACCGCAACCAGCTAGACGTGATCATGGAGCTGGGCAGCCCCGAGGCCATCAAAGGGGCGGTGGAGGCCGGCATCGGCATCACCATCCTCTCGCGCGCCACCCTGGGCAAGGAGATCCGCCTGGGGACCCTGAAGGCCATCCCCCTGGATCCGCCCCTGGAACGCCCCTTCTCCTTTGTCCACCAGAAACAGAAGTTCCGCCAGCGGGCCATGCACGAGTTGCTGGAATTCGCCCGCCAATAC
>WFVN01000210.1 GCA_015491615.1 Gammaproteobacteria bacterium | reverse complement strand
GGGGCGACCGGAACTCATGGTCCACCCCCTGGAGGATGAGCGCGATCTGGTGGCGCTGTTGTCCCGCGCCACGGTGGTGGCGGTGGGGCCGGGTCTGGGGAGCGGTGCCTGGGGCCAGGCCGCGATCCGCGCCCTGGCCGGATGGCAAGGACCGTTGGTGGTGGATGCCGACGCCCTCGGTCACCTGGAGGCGTTGACGGCGGTGGGAACCCCCGAGTGGCGCGTCTTCACCCCTCACCCCGGGGAGGCGGCCCGCCTTCTGGAAACCACCGCCCGGAGGGTACAGCGGGACCGCTTCCGCGCCCTGGAGGCCTTGACCGCCCTCGCTCCCGGCCATTGGATCCTCAAGGGCTGCGGCACCCTCGTCGCCGCTCCCGGCGAGATCGTGCGGGTCTGCGCCGACGGCAATCCGGGCATGGCCAGCGGCGGTATGGGGGACGTCCTCACCGGGCTCACTGCCGGCCTCCTCGCCCAGGCCGCATCGAGCGGCTGGACGCCGGTCCAGGCAGTGGACCTGGCGGTGGCCGTGCACGCCCGCGCCGGGGACCTCGCCGCCCGGGAGGGAGAGCGGGGCCTTGCGGCCGCCGACCTGTTCCCGTGGATCCGCCGTCTGGTGAATCCATGAGTACCCGTCTGACCTATCTCCTGGAGGGCGAGGAGGCGACATCGCATTTGGGGCGGCACATCGCCCAAACGCTGCCCGAGGGGCGGATGGTAATCCACCTCCACGGGCGCCTGGGCGCCGGCAAGACGGCCTTCGTGCGCGCCCTCCTGCGGGGGTTGGGTTACGAGGGCCCCGTGCGCAGCCCTACCTACGCCCTGGTGGAGCA
Organism: Gammaproteobacteria bacterium; assembly: GCA_015491615.1. Classification (GTDB taxonomy): domain Bacteria; phylum Pseudomonadota; class Gammaproteobacteria; order S012-40; family S012-40; genus S140-43. The sequence continues at coordinate 2,876 of WFVN01000210.1, read as the reverse complement.
TTACGTCGTCGAAGGGCGGCGCGTCCACCACTTCGATCTCTACCGATTGGGGGATCCGGAGGAACTGGAATTCATCGGTGGCAGGGAGTATTTTTATTCAGCCGATTTGGTGCTCATCGAATGGCCCGAACGGGGAGCGGGCCACATCCCGACCGCCGATCTCGAGATCGAGATCGAATATGTGGATGTCGGGCAGAGGTGGGCCGTCCTTCGCGCCCGCACCGACATGGGCTCGGCGGCGCTCGAACGATTGGAAGCTTCATTTCCGGTGGCCTGAAACCTGCTTTTGGGAGGGGGGTGCCGGAAAGTCGGCGTTTCCATCCATGAACGAAAAAAACAATGGGGTGTGCTAGGGAATGAAGAGACGATTCATCGTCTTTTTCCTGTTTTGGGGGCTCGTCGGCGTGGCCACGGCGGCGCCGGTGCAGGTGTCCGACGTGCGCGTCTGGGATGGGCCCGACCGCTTGCGTCTGGTCCTGGATCTGGACCGCCCGGCCCGCCACCACAGCTTCCGTCTGGAGGGCCCCCCGCGCCTGGTGATCGACCTCAAGGGCGCCCGCCTGCGTGCCCGTCTTCCGGACCTCCCCGGCGCCACCCCGGTGAAGCGCCTGCGCAGCGGCCAGCGCCGGGACGGCACGTTGCGCATCGTCCTCGACTTGAACGGCGCCAGCGGCCATCGGGTGTATGCCGTGCCGCCGCACCGGAAAAAGGGGCACCGCCTGGTGGTGGAAGTGGAGAAACCGGCCCAGGCGCGCCGCGCCCGCACCCCGGCGCGGTCGGCCAGGACGCGGGGTCCGCGCGAGGTGGTGGTGGCCATTGATGCCGGCCACGGGGGCGAGGATCCCGGCGCCCACGGGCGCCATGGCACCCTCGAGAAGGACGTGGTCCTGGCCATCGCCCGGCGCCTCGCCGTCCTCGTGGACAAGGAACCGGGCATGCGCGCCGTACTCGTTCGCGACGGCGACTACTACCTGGGCTTGCGGGAGCGCATCCAGAAGGCCCGTGAGGCCCGTGCCGATCTGTTCGTCTCCATCCATGCCGACGCCTTCCATAATCCCAGGGTGCGTGGCTCCTCGGTGTACGTCCTCTCCCAACGAGGGGCCTCCGACGAAATGGCGCGTTGGTTGGCCGAGTCGGAAAACGCTTCCGACCTCATCGGCGGGGTGAGCCTGGCCGACAAGGACGACATGCTCGCTTCCGTCCTCCTGGACCTCTCTCTCACCGGTACCATCGAGGCCAGCACGCGGGCGGCGGAAAAGGTCTTGCGTGCCCTCAAGCGGGTCAATCCGGTGCACCAGGACAATGTCCAGTACGCCGGCTTCGTCGTCCTCAAGTCGCCGGACATCCCCTCCCTGCTGGTGGAGACGGCCTTCATCTCCAACCCCAGCGAGGAACGCAAGCTGCGTTCGTCCCGCCACCAGCAACGTCTGGCGCGGGCCATCCTCGAGGGCATCCGCGGCTATTTCAACGAGAACCCGCCCCCGGGCACGATCCTCGCCGAGCGCCGGCGCTCCCACGTCGTGCGGCCCGGGGAGACCCTCAGCGAACTGGCCAAGCACTACCGCACCACCGTGCGCGCCCTGCGCGAGTCCAACGGCCTCGACGACGACCTGTTGCGCGTCGGCCAGGTGTTGGCCATCCCCTGACGACGGGTCGCAGGCGGCGGGTTATAATCCCCGTCCATGGAAGAAACCGCCGTCCGCGCGCCCGCCGGCGCCCCCCGCATCCGTCCCCTGCCGCCGCAACTGGCCAACCAGATCGCCGCCGGGGAGGTGGTAGAGCGCCCCGCCTCCGTCCTCAAGGAACTCCTGGAGAACAGCCTCGACGCCGGCGCCCGGCGTATCCAGGTGGAGGCCGAGGGGGGCGGCATCCGGCGCATCCAGGTGCGCGACGACGGCTGCGGCATCCACCCCGACGACCTGGCCCTGGCCCTGCGCCGCCACGCCACCAGCAAGATCCACCACATCGACGACCTCATGCAGGTGGCCACCCTCGGTTTTCGCGGCGAGGCCCTGCCCAGCATCGCCGCCGTTGCCCGCCTCCTCATCCGTTCCCGCACCCACGGCGATGAGAGCGGTTGGGAAGTGCGCGGCGACGGACGCGAGCTGGACCTGGAACCGCGCCCGGTGGCCCATCCGGTGGGCACCACCGTGGAAGTGCGCGACCTGTTCTACAACGTCCCCGCGCGGCGCAAGTTCCTGCGCAGCGAGCGCACCGAATACCAACACCTGGACGAAATCCTGCGGCGCACCGCCCTGGCGCGCTTCTCCGTCGCCTTCGAATTCACCCACAACCGCCGCCGCGTCTATCGCCTGCCTGCGGTGGCGGCGGAGGACCGCCTGCGGCGGGTGGCCGAACTGTGCGGGCGCGAGTTCGCCGAACACGCCCTGTTTCTGGAGGCGGACGCCGGCGACCTGCGCCTGTGGGGCTGGGTGGCCGATCCCGCCTACAGCCGCAGCCAGGCCGACCTCCAGTACTTCTACGTCAACGGCCGCCCGGTGCGCGACCGTCTGGTGGCCCATGCCGTGCGCCAGGCCTACCGGGACGTCCTCTACGGTGGCCGCCATCCGGCCTTCGTCCTCTACCTGGAACTGGACCCGGCGCAGGTGGACGTGAACGCCCACCCGGCCAAGGCCGAGGTGCGCTTCCGCCAGGCGCGTCTGGTGCACGACTTCCTCTTCGGCACCCTCCACCGCACCCTCGCCGGCACCCGCCCCGGGCAGGTGCGGCGACCCGCCGCCGTGGGCGAAACACGTCCCACGCGGCCCGTCACCGAGCCGGCAGCACGCCCCGGCATGCCGCCACGCCAGGGCAGCTTGGGGGTGGCGGAGACGGTGGCCGCCTACGCCGCCCTCCATCCCCCGGCCGAAGACGAG
>WFVN01000209.1 GCA_015491615.1 Gammaproteobacteria bacterium | reverse complement strand
CGTGATCCCTTTCCGCCATCCCATGGCCCTGGGGTCGGCCGGCCTGCAGGCCAACGACTACGTCAACTGCGGTTTCGCCCAGGCGGACGTCATCATCTGCATCGGCTACGACCTGGTGGAGTACCACCCCTACCTGTGGCACCCCACCCGCGACCGCACCATCATCCACATCGACACCGTGCCCGCCGAGGTGGACGCCAACTACCCGGTCGCCGTGGGCGTGGTGGGGGACATCAAGCTGAGCCTCATCCGCATCGGTGAGCTGGCCACCCCCCACGCCGGCCAGCGCCTGCGCCCCCTGCGCGAGGCCCTCATCGAGGAGATGCGCGCCCACCGCAAGGACGACGCCTATCCGCTGAAACCGCAGAAGATCATCTGGGACCTGCGTACCGCCATGGGCCCCCAGGACATCGTCATCTGCGACGTGGGTGCCCACAAGATGTGGATGGCGCGCATGTACCGCGCGGACGAGCCCAACACCTGCATCATCTCCAACGGCTTCGCGAGCATGGGCATCGCCGTCCCCGGCGCCTTGGCGGCCAAGCTCGCCTATCCCCTGCGCAAGGTGGTGGCGGTCACCGGTGATGCCGGTTTCATGATGAATTCGCAAGAGATCGAGACGGCCATGCGCATGAAGACGCCGATGGTGATCCTCATCTGGAACGACAGTGGCTACGGCCTCATCGAATGGAAGCAGATGAACCAATTCGGGCGCCCGTCGCACGTGGATTTCGACAATCCCGACTTCGTCCGCTACGCGGAATCCTTCGGCGCCAAGGGCTACCGCATCCAACGCGCCGAAGACCTCCTGCCCACTTTAGAAACCGCCCTCGCGGACGATACCGTGAGCGTCATCGACTGTCCCGTGGATTACGGTGAAAATCTCAAGCTCACCGAACGATTGGGGGAGATGATCTGTCCAATCTGAATCGCCTATAATCCGGTGCAAAAACAGGGGGGAAGATCGCGCATGCAGCGATATGAACAGGCCCAGGCGGGACGCAATCTCCGTCTGCTCAGCTACAACATCCAGGTGGCCATCGCCGCCCATCGTCCGCATCACTACCTCACCCACAGTTGGAAACACCTGCTGCCGCACGCGCAACTGTTCGAAAACCTGGACCGCATCGCCGAGCTGGTGCGCGGCTACGACATCGTCGGTCTCCAGGAGGTGGATGCCGGTAGCCTGCGTACCGGTTTCGTCAACCAGACCGAATACTTGGCCATGCGCGCCGAATATCCCCATTGGTACCACCAGACCAACCGTCGCATCGGTCATCTGGCCCAGCACAGCAACGGCGTCCTGAGTCGCTACGCTCCCCGCAAGGTGGAGGAGCACAAACTACCCGGGCCCATTCCCGGCCGCGGCGCCCTGTTCCTCCATTACGGCGGCGACGACAATCCGCTCCTCATCGTCCTTCTGCACCTGGCTCTGGGCAAGCGTGCTCGTTTGCGGCAGCTGGAATACGTGGCCGAGCGCATCGCCGACTACGACCACGTGGTGGTGATGGGCGACATGAACTGCCAGCCGGGGTCCCGCGAACTGGCCACCCTCATCCACCGTACCCGCCTCCAGGAACCCCTCGACGACGAACGCCACACTTTCCCGAGCTGGCGACCCAAGCGGCGCCTGGACCACATCCTGGTGAGCGAGGGATTCGAGGTGGAAGCGGTTTCCGTGCTGCAAACCCCCCTCTCGGACCACCTTCCGGTGGCCATGGATTTGCGCCTGCCCGCGCCGGTGTGCCTGGCCGCCTGAGGCGGACTCAGTGCACGGCGGTACGGGAGAACAGAAAGATCACCGCCACCCCGGCGACGATGAGCCCCATCCCCACGATCGCAGGCAGATCGGGCACCTGTCCGTAGACCCACATCCCCGCCAGGGTCACTAGGACGATCCCCAGGCCCGACCATACCGCGTAGGTGATGCCCACCGGCAACAGCGCCATCACCTTGGAGAGCAGATAGAAGGCTGCGCCGTAGCCGATCACCACCACCAGACTCGGCCCCGGGCGGGTGAAACCCGCGCTCGCCTTGAGGGCGGTGGTGGCCGCCACCTCGGCGACGATGGCCAATAGCAAATAGACGTAACCCATGGTGATCTCCGCTCCGGTCCCGGGTCGAAATTCTTCAGGAAACGCCCACTCCTGTCGAATGGATGGGCAAGGACCCGGGAGCACCCATGGCCCACGACGAAACGGAACTGCTGCAACAGGCGGTGAGCCGCCTGGCCATCCTCGCCGCCGACTACGAACCACGTCTGGCCTCGGTCTGCGATCACCTGCGCGACGCCCTGCGCGATGACGATGGTGCACGTCTGGAAAAAGCTGTGCGCGATCTCCAGTCGGCTATCCTCGCCCTCACCCCGCCCCCGTCTCCCGGCGAAGCCCTGCGTGTCTTCGCCCAGACCCTCTTGGACGAGGCCCAGGACTTGCCCCCCGAGCTGCAGGAGTTGGTGGCGGAGTTGGCAGAAGACGAGGCGGCCTGGGTGGAGGGGGCCGAGCACCTCGCCCGCGCCTGCCTCGACTGGATGCGTCGAGGCACGTCCTCGGAGCAGGAGGCGCGCGGTGGAGCCATGCGCGTCTGTGCCCTGTTGGTGGCGGAGATCCTTCAGCAGCTCTTGGAACGGGTGGGGCTCCCCGGGGAGTTCGCCTCGCGCTTGGAGCGCCTCTATCGGCGCCTGGACGAAGGTGTGCGCGACGGGCAGTGGGAGGGGCTCCTGGACGAAGTGGCCGAGCTGGCAGCGGAGGCGCGTCTGCGCTTGCATCGCGAGCGCAGCGAAACGCACCGCTTTCTGCGCCAGATGGATGAACGCCTGGTGGAGATCGACCAGCGCCTGAGCGGTCGCGTGCGCCACAACCAGGCGGTGTGGGAACAGGGCGAAGCCCTCCACCAGGCGATGCGCCAGGAGGTTGAAGGTCTGCACGCCCAGCTCGACCTCACCGAGGATACCCAACGTCTGCGCCAGTTGGTGCGCCGGCGCATGGAAAGCGTGTTCGGCCACCTGGCGCGCATCCGCGATCTGCAAGGGGAACAGCAGGAGGCCGAGCAGGCGGAACTGGCTGCCCTGCGCCGCCGTCTGGCCGAGCTGGAAGAGGAGACGCGCCGCCTCCGCGCCCGCCTGGAGGAACAGCGCAGGAAGGCCCTGGTGGATGCCCTCACCGGTATCCCTAATCGCCTCGCCTTCGACGAGCGCCTACAGCAGGAGTTTGCTCGCTGGAAGCGTTTCGGCGAGCCTCTGTCCCTGGTGGTGTGGGACGTGGACCATTTCAAGCGCATCAATGACCGCTTCGGTCACCAGGCCGGGGACAAGGTCCTCAAGGTGATCGCCAAGAAACTAGCGAAAGGCATCCGTGAGACGGATTTCCTCGCCCGTTACGGCGGCGAGGAATTCGTCATGCTCATGCCCGGGGCCGATCTGGAAGGGGCGCGCAAGGCGAGCGACAAGTTGCGCGAACGCATCCACCGCACCCCGTTCCGTTTCAAGGGCGAGCCCCTGGACATCACCCTTTCCGCCGGCATCGCCCAGTTCCACCCCGGGGACGATCCGCGCACCGTTTTCGAGCGCGCCGACGCCGCGCTCTATCGGGCCAAGCAAGCGGGCCGCAACCGTTGTGAGGTGGAAATCCTCAACGGATCCAGCGGATGACGTGGGCCTCCAGCTCGGCCTCCGGCACCCCCTCCTCCGATACCACCCGCCCGGCGACGCTGATGCCCGCCTCGCGTACCGTTTCCGCCCGCCCCGATACCAGCGGGTGCCACCAGGCCAGGCCGCGTCCCTCGTGCAGGCGCCGGTAGGCGCAACTGGCCGGCAGCCAGTGCAGGTAGGTGTCGGGGTCCTCCGCCAGTTGCAGGCAGTCCGGTACGTGCCGGTGCCGGTTGGGATAGTCCCGGCAGGCACCGGTGGTCGGGTCCAGGAGACGGCAGGCCACGCGGGTGAAACGCAAACGCCCGTTCGCCTCCTCGAATTTGTGCAGACAACAGCGGCCACAGCGGTCGCACAATTGCTCCCACTCCTGTGCCGTGAGCTGGTCCAGGCGCTTGTATTCCCAGAAAGGGCGGGTCTCGTCCATGGCTCGATTGTCGATCTGTCCCCCTCTCGGGCACAACCCCGCCGCCATCGGGTTTGTGTTGGCACGCCCTGTGCTAAAGCTCAAGCAACGGCCCTGGGCGGTCGAAAACGGTGACGACAGGAGGTGTCCCATGGACATGGAGCTGATCTATCGACTGGGCGAGGCGGTGGTGATCGCCTTCCTCATTGGGGCGGTGATGGGGGCGGTGGTGGCCGTCCATCTGGGCGCGCGAGCCTCGCGCAAGGCCGAAGAGCGGCGCCATGGCCCCACGGGCGAGAAGGTGCGACCGGCGCGGGTGAAGGTCCCCCGCGACCGCTGAACCTCAGCGCTGGCAGGCCGGGCAGTAGTAGCTGGCGCGACCGCCGAGGACACGGCGCCGTATGGCCGTGCCGCAGCGCAGGCAGGGTTCCCCGGCGCGTCCGTACACCGCCAGTGACTGGGCGAAGTAGCCGGGCCGGCCGTCGGCACGGGTGAAGTCTCGCAGGGTGGTGCCGCCCTCTTCGATGGCCTCGGCCAACACCGCACGCACCGCCTCGGCGAGACGTTCCCAGCGGGCGCGGGCGATGCGTCCGGCGGCGCGCGCCGGGTGGATGCCGGCGCGGAACAGGGCCTCGCTGGCGTAGATGTTGCCCACCCCCACCACCACCTTCGAATCCATGAGGAAGGCCTTCACCGCCAGGCGCCGGCCGCGCGCCCGCCCGGCCAGCCAGGCGCCGTGGAAGTCCGGCTCCAGGGGCTCCGGGCCCAGGTGGGCGAGCCAGGGGTGGACGGTGCCCGAGGGTTGCCAATCCACCAGGCCGAAGCGGCGTGGGTCGTGGAGGCGCAACACCCGCCCGCCCTCGAACGCCAGGTCCACGTGGTCGTGGGAGCCGGCGGGGGTGTCCGCCGGCAGCACCCGCAGGCTGCCGGACATCCCCAGGTGCAGGATCAACTCCCCCGCCGGGAAACACAGGCGCAGGTACTTGCCGCGCCGCGCCAACTCGGTCAGCCGTTGTCCGGCGAGGGTGACGGGGAGGTGTTCAGGGACGGGGCGGCGCAGGCGCGTCTGGCGCACGATGACGTCCGTCACCCGCCGCTTTTCCAGGTGCGGGGCGATGCCCCGGCGGGTGGTCTCCACCTCGGGCAGTTCGGGCATCAGGCACCGTCCGCCCCGTCGGTGGTTTCTTCTTCGTCCTGCGCTTCGTGGCGGGACGGGTCCAGCAGCCGCTCGCTGGTGTAGGCGGCGAATTCGTACAGCACCCGACGCCCAGGGTCCCACAGTTGCAGGCGCGGCTCGCGCTGCACTAGGTCGAAACGACGCTCGCCGCCGTCGGCCAGTTCCAATACCACCGTGCCTTCGTTCTTGGGGGCCTCTTCGGGCAGTTTCACCGTCAGGGCGCGGGCGTGGCGCCAGGCGTCCATGAAGGCCTGGAGGGCGTCGGCGGACAACGACTGCGCCGGCTCCACCGTCCAGCCCTGCTCGCCGCGGCGCACGGTGAGGCCGGGGAGGCGCACCGCCGCTAAGGCTGGGGCGCCGGGGAGGAGGGCCTTGTCCAACCAGTTGGCCGGGGTGTTGGCGATGGCGTCGAAGTAGCGATCGTCGATGAGGTGCACGTGACCGTCGGCGAGGACGTAGCGCCGGTGGCGCAGGGGTTCGGTAGCGCCGAAGCGGAGGGTGACGGCGTTGAGGGTGACGGTGGCGCGGGGCTGGTCGAGACCGTAGGCGGCCAGGCCTGCGCCGGCGGGGAAGCGGTCGTACACCCGCGCCTCGGCCAGTTCGGCCAGGCGCTCTGCTTTGAAGGTGTCGGCCGGCAGGGGAGCTTCGCGGTCGAAGAGGGTCACCGTCCAGCGGTCGTCGTCGCCACGGGTGAGACGGATGGGACCGTCCAGGCCCGGTCGTTCGACGGTGACGTGGCGTACCTGGTCGGCGCGCATGGGTGTGAGGGGCGGGTTTTCCTGCGGTGCGGCCGGGTCTTTCGGGGCCGGTCCCCATAGGACGAGGGCCCCCAACACCAGGACCAGGGCCAGGAGGGCCAGGTTGACGCGCGTGCGCGGGTTGCTCATCGCCGCCGCCGCACCCACCAGACCCGCAGTCCCATGAGGAGCAGGCCCAGGGGGAGGACGATGAGGAACACGGTGCCGATCACCCCTTGGGCGGTGCGGGTCAGTTCCAGTTGTTGGTCCACCGCCGTCTTGGCGGGGATGTCGATGAGCTGGTCGTCGCCGGTGAGCCAGTTGATGGTGTTCATGGCCAGTTCCAGGTTCCCCCCCTGGCCCAGGTAGGCGTCGGAGAGGAAATCGCCGTCGCCGATGATGACAATGCGCTGGAGCCGACGTTTCTCGTCATCCGCCTCGTCTTCGTCTTGCTCGCCATCGGCGCGCTCGCGGGAGAGGGCTAGGCCCAAGGTCACCGGGCCGGGGATGTCCTCGCCCGCGTCCAGGCGGATCTCGCCGGCCAGCTCGCCCGTCTCCACCCAACTGCGGGGCAGGGTCTCCAAGATGGCGGTGGCGCTCCAGTCCTCCACCGATTCGCTGTCCAGGGCGCGCGCCTCGGGGAACAGGGTGAGGGCGGTGAGGTCACGGGTAATGGGGT
>WFVN01000208.1 GCA_015491615.1 Gammaproteobacteria bacterium | reverse complement strand
CTCGAGGGCAAAGCGGTGCCGGTGGAGCTGCTCGTCTCCGGCTGAGCCCCCAGGCGCCGCCCGCGCCGGTGCAGGTGCCGGCGGGTCAGCCCGCGCCACAGCCATTCCACCAGCCCGGCCCCCGCCAACACCATCCAGGTGGCGTGGAAGGCGGCGCGGTCGCTGCGCCACTGGTAGGCCAGCAGGATCCCGAACACCACCGTCACCGCGAAGAAGGAAAAGACGACGAGCCCCCGGCGCCCACCCACCAGGTCCCGTAGGGTGTAGTGGCTGGCGATGACGAACAGGTAGATGAGGATGAACACCGCCGAGGTGACCGAGGCCACCCCGCCCAGGTCCAGAAACAGGGCGAAGACCAGGCTGGTGGCGGCGGTGATGTAGAGGCCCTCAGGGGCGCCGAACCACACCTTGCGCTCGAAGGCGCGGGGCAACTGGCCGTCGCGTGCCAGGGCGTAGGCCACGTTGGCGCCGCCGTAGAGGGTGGCGTTCAGGGCCGAGGCGATGGAGAACAGCGCCCCCAGGGAGACCAGCAGATAGCCCCACTGGCCCAGGAACGGGCGCGCCGCCTCGGCGAGGGCGTAGTCCTCAGTGCGCACCAGCTCGGTGAGGGGCAGGTTGCCCACTGCCACCACCGCCACCGAGACGTACACCACGGCGACCACGGCGATGCTGATGTAGATGGCGCGGGGCACGTTGCGCTTGGGGTCTTGCATGTGCTCGGAGGCGTTGGTGACCAGGCCGAAGCCCATGTAGGAGAGGAAGAACACGGCGACGCCGTACAACAGCCCCTGGGTGTAACGGGCGTCGAACACCGGGGCGATACGCCCGGGGTCCACCGTCCAGATGCCCACCACCACGAACAGGCCCAGCACCCCCAGCTTCACCAGGACGATGTAGAACTCCGCCCGCCCCACCGCCTGGGAGCCGAAGAAATTGAGAGCGGTGAACAGGGCCACCACCGCCACCTCGGTGATCCCCAGGGCGAGGGTGTTGGCCTCGTCCAGCCCCACCAGGGGCAGGAAGTAGCCGGCGAAGCCCTTGGCGAACAGGGCGATGGAGATGGCGTAGCTGAACCACATGAGGATGGCCAGGGTGCCGGTGAGGTGGCTGTCGCCGAAGGCCCGCAGGATGTACTCCATGGGCCCGGCGTCGGAGACGATGCGCGCCCCCAGGTGGGCGTAGGAGTAGGCCACCAGATAGGCCAGGGCGCCGGAGAGGACGAACACCAGCGGCAGGTTGGGGCCGGCCAGACGGGCGCCGAGGCCGAAAATGGAGAAGATGCTGGCGCCGATCATGGTCCCTACGGCGATGGCCACCGCCTCCCACAGGCCGATGCGGTCCCGCCGGGCGGGGCCGCCCGCGTCGCTCATCCCTCCCCTCCCCAACGCCATTGCCGGATCTCCGGCATGTCTTCGCCGTGCTCGGTGATGTACAGCCGGTGGCGGATGAGACGGTCGCGCATGGCTTGCTTGAGGTAGGCGGCGCGCGCACCCAAACGCGGCACCCGGTCGATGACGTCCATCACTAGATGGAAGCGGTCCAGGTCGTTGCGCACCGCCATGTCGAAGGGGGTGGTGGTGGAGCCTTCCTCCTTGTAACCGCGCACGTGCAGGTTCTTGTGGTTGGTGCGCCGGTAAGAGAGGCGGTGGATGAGCCAGGGGTAGCCATGGAAGGCGAAGACGATGGGCCGGTCGGTGGTGAAGAGGGTGTCGAAGTCGCGATCGGACAGGCCGTGGGGGTGCTCCTCGTGGGGGGTAAGGGTCATCAGGTCCACCACGTTCACCACCCGTACCTTCAATTCGGGCAGCTCGCGCCGGAGGATGTCCACCGCCGCCAGGGTCTCGATGGTGGGCACGTCGCCGCAACAGGCCATGACCACGTCCGGCTCGTCGTCGTGGTCGGTGCTGGCCCACTCCCAGATGCCGATCCCTGCCTCCACGTGGGCGTAAGCGGCCTCGAAGTCCAGCCATTGCGGCTGTGGCTGCTTACCGGCGACGATGACGTTCACCAGATCGCGGGAAGCGAGGCATTTCTCCGCCACGCACAGGAGGGTGTTGGCATCGGGCGGCAGATAGACGCGCACGATGTCCGCCTTCTTGTTCACCACCACGTCCAAGAAGCCCGGGTCCTGATGGGAAAAGCCGTTGTGGTCCTGGCGCCAGACGTGGGAGGTGAGGAGGATGTTGAGGGAGGCGATGGGGACCCGCCAGGGCACTTCCTTGGAAACCTTCAGCCACTTGGCGTGCTGGTTGAACATGGAATCGACGATGTGGATGAAGGCCTCGTAGCAGGAGAAAAAGCCGTGCCGGCCGGTGAGCAGGTAACCCTCCAGCCAACCCTGGCAGGTATGCTCGGAGAGGATCTCCATCACCCGGCCGTCCGGGGCGAGGTGGTCGTCGTAGTCGTAGCGCTCGGCCATCCAGGCGCGGTCGGCGACCTCGAAGAGGGCGTCCAGGCGGTTGGAGGCGGTCTCGTCCGGACCCATGACGCGGAAGTTGCGCCGTTCCTCGTTGAGGCACATGACATCGCGCAGGTAGCGCCCCAGGGTGCGGGTGGCCTCGCCGGTGACCGCCCCCGGGGCGGGCACGTCGAGGGCGTAGTCCTTGACCTCGGGCAGGCGCAGGTCGCGCAGCAAGAGGCCGCCGTTGGCGTGTGGGTTGGCGCCCATGCGTCGCTGCCCCTCCGGGGCCAGGCGGCGGACGTAGTCGCGCGGACGGCCCTCCTCGTCGAACAACTCCTCGGGACGGTAGCTGCGCAGCCAGTCCTCGAGGATGCGCAGGTGCTCGGGGTGCTCCCGAAAGCCGGCGAAGGGGACCTGGTGGGCACGCCAGTAACCCTCGATCTTGAGGCCGTCCACCTCCTTGGGGGCGGTCCAGCCCTTGGGGGTGCGGAGGATGATCATCGGCCAGCGGGGGCGCTCCAGGTTGCCATCCTCGCGCGCCGCCCGCCAAATGTCGTGGATGCGGTCCAGGGCCCGGTCGAGGGCGGCGGCCATGGCCTGGTGCACCGGTTCGGGATCGTCACCGGCGACGACCAAGGGCTCGTAGCCGTAGCCGCGGAACAGGGCCAGCAGTTCCTCCTCGGTGATGCGGGCGAGGAGGGTGGGGTTGGCGATCTTGTAGCCGTTGAGGTGGAGGATGGGGAGCACCGCCCCATCGCGCGCCGGGTTGAGGAATTTGTTGGAATGCCAGGCAGTGGCCAGGGGGCCGGTCTCCGCCTCCCCGTCCCCCACCACGCAGGCGACGACGAGGTCGGGGTTGTCGAAGGCGGCACCGAAAGCATGTGCCAGGGAATAACCCAGCTCGCCCCCCTCGTTGATGGATCCGGGGGTCTCGGGGGCGGTGTGGGAGGGCACGCCGTGGGGCCAGGAGAACTGGCGGAAGAGCCGCTTCATGCCCACCTTGTCCTGGGAGACGTTAGGGTAGAACTCGCTGTAAGTGCCCTCCAGCCAGGTGTTGGCCAGCAGGGCTGGCGCCCCGTGACCGGGGCCGGTGACGTACAGGCAGTTGAGGTCGCGGGCGCGGATGACCCGTTCAGGTGGGCATAGATCAGGTTCAGTCCCGGAGTGGTGCCGAAGTGCCCCAGCAGGCGCGGCTTGATGTGCTCCAGGCGCAGGGGCTTCTCCAGCAGGGGATTATCGCGCAGATAGATCTGGCCCACGGACAGGTAGTTGGCGGCCCGCCACCAGGCGTCCAGGACCGCCAGTTCGTTTTTTTGCAGGGGGGCGGATTCAGCGGTCTTGCGATTCATAGGGTTCTCCTCCTTGGAGCATGTTCCGGGTGTGACGGGCGATGACCGCCTCCTCGTCGGTGGGGATCACCCAGGCGGCGGGGCCGTCCGGGCGGGTGATGCGGGGGCCGTGGCGGGCGTTGGCCGCTTCGTCGAGCAGAAAGCCCAGCCAGGCGCAGCCCTCTAGGATGCGGGCACGGATGGGGGCGGCGTGCTCCCCTACCCCGCCGGTGAAGACAAGGGCGTCCACGCCTTCGAGGGCGGCGGCCAGGGAGCCGATCTCACGCACCACGCGGTAGCAGAACAGGGCCACCGCCTCCTGCGCCCGCGCATCGCGGCTGGCCAGGAGGCGGCGCATGTCGGCGGAGATGCCGGAGACGCCCAGCCAGCCGCTGCGGTGGTAGAGGAGGTCCTCCACCTCGTCCAGGGACCGCCCCTGGCGCAAGAGATAGGGCACCACGCCGGGGTCCAGGTGCCCCGGGCGGGTGGCCATGGGCACGCCGTCCAGGGGCGTGAGGCCCATGGTGGTGGCCACCGAGCGCCCGGCGCGGATGGCGCACAGGCTGGCACCGGCCCCCAGGTGGGCGACGATCAGGCGCTCCGGCAGGGCCCCGGCCACCGCGGGCAGGCGGGCGACGATGAATTCGTAGGACAGGCCGTGGAAGCCGTAGGCACGCACCCCGCGCTCGTGCCATTCCCGCGGCAGGGCATAGCGCTGGGCCAGCTCGGGCTGGGTCCGGTGGAAGGCGGTGTCGAAACAGGCCACCTGGGGCAACTGCGGACGTAGGGCGGCGAGGGCGCGCATGGCCGCCAGGGCCGGCCCCTGGTGCAGGGGCGCGAGGGGCACCAGGGCCTCCAGCGCCTCCAGGAGACGGGGCGTCACCCGCGCCGGGGCGGCGTGTTCCGGTCCCCCATGCACGACTCGGTGGCCGACGGCATCGATGGCCGCACCCCGCGCCTCCAGCCGTTCCA
>WFVN01000207.1 GCA_015491615.1 Gammaproteobacteria bacterium | reverse complement strand
AACAGGAGGTGTGTCATGGCGTCACATCCATACGTCCCGCGCCTGTTCGTGCCGCCCCGTCCCCAGGCCCCCGAGGCCCTCCATTGCCGCCAGTGCCTGGACCAGCTTCCCCAAGCCGGGGAAGTGACCACGGAAGTGGCCGACTACGTCCAATACTACTGCGGCCTCGGCTGCCTGGATGCCTGGCTGGAGCGCCGCTCCCGTTGATCCTTCCACCGGGCCAGGGATGGCCCGCTCGCCCGCTCAAGTTCCTCCTGGCCTTGCCGACACGCCCATCGTACATCCGCGAGGGTGTCTGGAATCCTTTTCATGATTCAGGAGATGGTGCCATGAGACTCGCACGAACCATTCCCTTGGCGTGGTGCTTGTTGGTTCTGGCCGGGGTCGCCTGGGCCGGGAAGCAAGGGACCCCCGAGTCCATCGACGGCACGACGCGAGTGAATGCCGAGGAGGTGATCGATCTGGTGGAGAGCAAGCCCGAGCTGGTCATTATCGATGCGCGCAAGGCCAGCGACTACCGGAAGGGTCACATCGAGGGGGCGGTGAGCCTGCCCAACACCGAGACCACGCCGGAGAGCCTGGCCAAAGTGATTCCCTCCAAGGCAACCCCGGTGCTGTTCTACTGCAACGGCGTGAAGTGCGGGCGCAGTGTCAAGTCCGCCGAGATTGCTCTCCAAGCCGGTTACGAAAACGTCTATTGGTTCCGCGGCGGTATCGAGGAATGGCAGGCCAAGGGATTGCCTCTGGTCAGGCCTTGATATCTGAGAGGTCTGCGCCGGCCATGAAAGCGCCCCGCTTTTTTATAGAGGTGTATAAATGAGCATGAGCCGTTTTTCCGTCAAGCATCTCACTCTCTTCAATCTGTCCGTGATCGGGGTGCTGGTGATCGCCCTGTCTATCCTCGTCGGTGCCTTGTTCCGCCAGGCCGCCGTAGAGGAGCAGAAGCAGATCATGGGGCGGGTGATCGATGTTGCCGCTCGCCAGATCCTCGCCGATCTGGAGCGCCAAGGGGGGGAGCTGGGGGCGGTGGCCCAGCAGGGCCTAGATCAGCGCGCTCTGGCCGGTGGCCGCCCCGATGCCGACCGAACGGCGGCGGTGGCTGCGTTGGACGAGCAATTCCGTCAGCAGGTCGTCACCGGCGGCCGGATCACCCTGCTCAAACTGCGCCTCTACGACGCGGAGTTGAAGCCGGTGGCGAGTTCCAGCGCGGGGGTGGACGACCTTCCCGCCGGCCTGCCCGGGTTCCTGCGCGAACAGGCCCGGGGGCGTGAAAGGGCGGCGCGCTTCCAGATCCTCGGTGGGGCCTGGTCCGCCGACGGGCGACCGGCGTATTCGGTGTTGGTACCGGTGGGCGGGCTGCGTCTCTCGGGTTATCTGGAGGTGGTGCTCGATCCGGTGCCCAGCCTTCGGCACGTGGCCGATATGATCGGCATGCCCCTGGCCATTCGTGGCGCGGGTGGCGGGGAGATCGTCCTCCGCAGCGAGGATTGGCCCGAAGGTGAAATCGGCACGGACCTCCTGGCGGTGAGCCGGGTCCTCATGGGGGCGGACGGGAAGCCGCTGGTCACCTTGGTGGCGCTGGAGGACATCGCCGAGATGAATGCCGTATTCGATCGCACCCAGTGGCTCAACGTGGGCGGGTTCGTCCTCATTATCGCCTTGGGGGTGGCCTTTGCCTTCTTTATGTTCGGGCGCCATCTGTTTGCTCCCCTGGGGCGTCTCATGGGCGACTTGGAACGGGTCGCGGGAGGGGATCTGAGCACCGACGTTCGCCCTGAGGGATTATGCGAGGTGCACACCTTGGGACGCGGACTGGCGGCGATGGTGGGGCGCTTGCGCGAGCAGGTGGCCCTCATCCAGGGCAACGCCGCCGAGTTGGCCAGCGCCGCCGAGGAGCTCTCCCTGGTGACCGGCGAGACGCGCGCCGGGGTGGAGCGCCAGCGTGACGAGACGGATCAGGTGGCCACTGCCATGAACGAGATGACTGCCACCGTGCAGGAGGTTTCCAGCCACGCCGAGGGGGCTGCGGAGGCGGCGCGCGAGGCGGACGGCAAGTCCTCCCATGGGCGGGTGGTGGTGGAGCAGGCCATCGAGCGCATCGACGCCTTGGCGCGGGAGATCGAACGGGCCGCCGGCGTCATCCACAAGCTGGAGGAGGAGAGCGAGAACATCACCCGGGTGATGGACGTCATCCAGGGCATCGCCGAGCAGACCAACCTGCTGGCCCTGAACGCCGCCATCGAGGCGGCCCGGGCGGGGGAGCAGGGGCGCGGCTTCGCGGTGGTGGCCGACGAGGTGCGCACCCTCGCCTCCCGCACCCAGGAATCCACCCACGAGATCCAGCAGATGATCGAGCGCCTGCAATCGGGCGCCGGGGCGGCGGTGAAGGCCATGGTGGCGGCCAAGGAACAGGCGGAAGAGACGGTGAGTCAGGCGGCCGGAGCCGGCACTGCTTTGCAGGCCATCGCCGAGGCCACCACTGCCATCTCCGACATGAATACCCAGATCGCCTCGGCGGCGGAGGAGCAGGCGCAGGTGGCCGAGACCATCAACCAGTCCATCGCCCGCATCAGCGAGATCGCCGATCAGACCGCCGGCGGGGCGGAACAGACGGCGCAGGCGAGCGAGTCCCTGGCGCGCCTGGCGACGCAGTTGCAGAGCGTGGCGGCGCAGTTCAAGGTCTGAAGCGGGGCCGGTCCGGGTGGACTGGCCCCATGCGCCTCAGGCGGGTACGGGACGGGGCGCCCTCTCCAGGGGTAGGTCCACCCCCGGAACGCCCTCGGAGGGGTCGGTGCTGAGGGTGGGCAGTTCCGCATCGGCCCAACTGGGGACGTAGGCCAGGGGGACGATGGCGCGGTGGTCCTCCGGGCCCGCCTCGCCGAAGACGAAGAAGCGCCGGGGGTGCCACATGTCTTCGCCGCGGATGCTCACCCGCATCCGGGTCACGTCCTCCCAACGGAAGGGAGGGGTCACCGTCACGTAGTAAAAATTGGCCTGTCCCCGTTCCTGTTCCCACTGAGGGGTATCGGGGAGGGTGTAATCGAAGGCGCGGCCGGCAGTGGTGTCCACCGTCACGCGCACGGGGGAGTCGGTCCCCACCCAGCGCCGGTCGGCGGTCTCCATCACCAGGATGAGGTGGTGGATGTTGATGTCGCCCAGGCTATCGTCGTAGGGGACGAGGTGGGTGCTGGAGAGGCGCAGGGCCACGTCGCCCTCGCGGGGGTCGGCGCTCAGGGTGACGTCCTCGGCCCCCAGGTCGGGATCGAAGGCGAGGGCGCGGATGGTGCCTCCCACGTCCGTCCACACGAAGGCGCGGGCGGGGCGCCACAGGTCGTCGCCGCGGATGATCAGGTGGGTGTTGAGGGTGGCGGGCAAATAGCCCTCGAGGCGCTCGGTATCGAACCCTTCGTACTGGAACAGATTGGCCTCGCCGCGGTGCAGGTAGTGCTGGCGGGTGGAGGCCCGGCTGAAGGTCAGCTGCAGGAGGTCCCGGCGCATGTCTTCGCCCAGGCAGGGGGTGAAGACGAGGGCGAGGGGGCTGCCGCTGCCGGAGTCTTCCGTGTTGCGAGTGACCAGGGCCAGCCAGACGTTCATGTCACACCTCCTTGCGGCTCGTTGCCGTCGTTGCGGTTATCGACGGTCGTCCTTCCCTCCTTTCCTTGAGCTTAGGCCGGACGCATGCCGATGGAAATAAATCCATCGGCCGAGGTTCAGGTGCGCAGGAAGCGCAGCAGGCGGTCGGCGCGGCTGTCCGGCGCCGGGGTCCATGCAGCCAGGGGCTCGCCAGGGGCCTGGGTGTCCAGCGGCGCCTCGCCATTGATGGCCTGGGGGTTCTCGGCGCCGAAGACGCGGTACACCAGGGAGGCGACGGCGAAGGGTTCGCACTGGTAGCTGTCGTCGGTGGGGGTGGTGAACTGGCGGTTCTGCCCGCGCGAGCCGATGCGGTAGGTCTTGCCGACGATCTTGCCCAGGCCCTCGGGGCGCAGGTTCCAGCCGCCGAGGGTGTAGAGGTTCTGGTTGTTGCCGTGGTCCCAGCCGATGGAGTTGTTGAGGTTGACGTTGCGACCGAATTCTCCGAAGACGTTGATGATGACGTTGCCGGCGTGGGTGCGACCGTCGTAGCGGGCGGCGGCCTTGAGGTGCGCCATGGCCGCCTCCAGGGCCTGGAACAGGCGGTCCATGCGGCCGGGATATTCGTCCAGGGCTTCGGAGTGATCGTCCCAGCCGCCCAGGCCGTTGGAGCCCAGGGCCACGAACAAGGTGTCCGGGTTCTCCAGCATGAGGCTCACCGCCGCGCGTAGTTTGTTGCCGAACTGGTTGTCGCCGTAGTCGATGAGGTTGACGCCCTCGTCGGCGATGCCCAGCTCGGAGCGAATGGCGGCGTTGTAGGTGGCCAGTTTTTCGTTCACCGCCGTCTCCGAGAGGAGGTCGCCCAGGCGCTCGGCCAGTTCGGCGCGTTTCACGAAGGCCTCGTGCACCCGCGCCAGGCGCGCCTGGCCGGCGCCCACGCGCTGGGCCAGCGCTTCGACGGTTCGGTCCGCATCGGTGTGGTTGCGGTCCAGGGGCCAGCGCTCGTCCCGCTGGTAGGGGTTACGCAGGCGGCTGTCCAGGGCCACCGGTTTCAAGGTGGGTGGCAGGGTGGCGTCGCCCACGTTGAACAAGCGCGTCTCCCCTTCGAAGGAGACCAGGGGAAGAATGAGCTCGGCGGTGGGCTTGCCCAGCAGGGGGGTGCCGGCCACCTCGTGGGCGAGGAGCAGTTCGGCCACTCGCGTGCCCATGCCGGGGGCACCGCTCTCCAGGGTGCCGAGGAGGTTCTGGGTGACCGAGGGGCCGTGCGCCTTGGAGTCTTCTTTGAGGCGATTGAGGGTGCGGTAGAGGCCCATGACGCCGCCGGCGACGAGGGTTTCCATGCGGGTGCCGCCGGCGTCGGCCCACATGCCGTTGGGGGTGACCTGGGTGTCGTCGCGCCCGGGGTCGGCCAATTGCAGCGGGTAGGGATTCTGGGAGTTGGCGTCGATGTCGGCGATGTTGGTGAGGTTGCCGGCCAGTTCGGAGGGACCGCCGTAGAGGAACAGGTTGATGACGCGGGGCACGTCGTCGTCGGCCAGGGGTTGCAGGCCGACCTCGTCGATGAGGCGGGCGAGGGGGTCGCGGGCGGCACGCGCCAGGCGCGGGGAGAAGCCCAGCCCCAGGGCGCCCACGCCGGCGATGCCGGCGCCGGCCAGGCCCAGGGCACGGAGGAAGTCTCGGCGATGCAGGTTCATGGGGCGTTCCTCACAGGGGGTAGGCGTAGAGTTCGGGGAGACGGGAGAAGTAGTCCAGGACCAGGCGCGTCTGCACGCGGCGGTTGTTTTCCCAGCGCTTTTGCGCGACCACGTCGTTCCACAGAGTGCGCCACTCGTCGTCGCTGGCGCGGCGACCGAGAACGGTGAGGAACAGGTAGTCGAAGAAGTCGCGATCGGAGAGGGCGTCCACCACCGGGTCGTCGAAGAGGGCGGCGTACCAGCCGGCGTCGTTGGCGATGTCCGGGTTCTTCTGATCCAGCATGAGGGCGTTGCGGACGAAGCGATGGTAGTGGGCCATGCTCAGGGAGTCGGCGGGTGGCTCGGGGGTGCGTCCCAGTTTGTAGGTCATGGGGGCTTGTTTCATGGTGCTGAGGTTGCTCGAGTCGCTGTTGCGTCGGGTGATCCATTCGAAGCTGCGCGACGAGGGGCGCCAGCCGATGCGCGCGGCGGTGTTGAAGAAGGTGGCCTCGAAGTAGCGCAGGTGGGGGTTGTCCAGGAGGTAGGCGCGGGAGAAAAGGATGGCGTCGAACAGCTCAAGGAAAGTGGTGGCGCCGGTGTCCGCCAGGGCACGGGCGAGACGGGCGCGCTCGCGACCGCTCTTGGCGGGGAAGAAATGGTCCACCAGGCGGCGGCCGACGGCGGGGATGAGGCCGGGGTGATGGACCAGAGCGCGATAGAAGTCCTCGCAGGTGACGATGTCGTTGCGGTCCAGGAGGCCGGGGATGGGCTCGCGGTTGAAGTCCAGGGATTTCTTGAGCTGGTAACCTTCGGTGTCGTCGGTGAGGTACCAGTTGCGGCAGGCCTGGGCGGCCTTGGGGACCTCGTCGTCGCGGAAACGCAGGAGGTAGATCTCCATCATCTCGCGCACGTTGTCCTCGGGGGAACGGAAGCGGCGCCAGTTCTCCTCGGAGACGAGGTGGCGATAGACGATCTCGGAGACGGGCAGGTTCTCTTCCAGGCCGTACACCAGTTCGTTGTACACCGTTTCCACGTCCACCCAGTCGGTGGAGTCCAGCTCCTCGGCGGGGGAGAAGAGGATGGTGTTGGTGAGCTGGTAAGCGATCCAACGCAGGTAGCGTTCGCGCGAGAGGGGTAGTTGGGTGGCGTGGATGAGGGGACGTTCGAAGGCGTTCTTGTATTCGAAGTTGGAACGCACGCCGGGGCGGTCGTCGCCGAAATAGCGTTCCTCCAGCTCCGCGTAGCGGGCCGGGTAGTCGTCCAGGGGGGTGTGCAGGCGATCGCGGATACGACCGGGGAGGGCGCGCTGCTCGGCGCGCACACGCAGGGGCGTAAGTCCGTCTTCGAGGACGAAGAAGTCTTTCGCTGAGATACCGTCGTAAAGGGTCCCCAGGAGTTTGTTGGCCACCTGGTAGCGGCGTTCCGGAGACAGGGCGTCGTATTCGTCGTCGCCGAGGGCGGCCAGAGGGCCGTCCTCGGGCAGGTTGAAGCCGATGCCGGTAGGGACTGTGTCCATCAGGCAGCCGCTCAGGAGGAGGGCGAGGCAGAGGGCGAGGAGGCGTGGCATGGCGTGGTTCTCCCGGTTCGTCCGTCTCTCGGGGAGTGTGGCACCGACCGCCGGGGGGCGACGGTGAACCCGTTCTCCCTTCGGGTATCGGGGGGATTGGATCACGTCGAGGTGGTGTCGGCCACCTGTCCGGTCAATACGACAGGTGGGGTATTGGGGAATGGGGCGCGCCGCTACAGACCCAGGCGCGACCAGATCTCGTCGATGCGGCGCACCACGTCGGGGTCGCGGGTGATGGGACGGCCCCATTCGCGTTGCGTCTCGCCGGGCCATTTGTTGGTGGCGTCCCAGCCCATCTTGCCCCCTAGGCCGGAGACGGGGGAGGCGAAGTCCAGGTAGTCGATGGGGGTGTTCTCCACCGTCACCGTGTCGCGCACCGGGTCCATGCGCGTGGTCATGGCCCAGATCACGTCGCGCCAGTCGCGCACGTCCACGTCGTCGTCGGTGACGACGATGAATTTGGTGTACATGAACTGGCGCAGAAAGGACCAGATGCCGAACATGACCCGCTTGGCGTGCCCGGGGTACTGCTTTTTGATGGAGACGCAGGCGAGGCGGTAGGAGCAGCCCTCGGGGGGCAGGTAGAAATCGACGATCTCCGGGAACTGCTTCTGCAGCAGGGGCACGAAGACCTCGTTCAGGGCCGCCCCCAGCACCGCCGGTTCGTCCGGGGGGCGACCGGTGTAGGTGGAGTGGTAGATGGGGTCCTGGCGGTGGGTGATGCACTCGATGGTGAAGACGGGGAATTCCTCCACCTCGTTGTAGTAGCCGGTGTGGTCGCCGAAGGGGCCCTCGGGGGCCGTCTCCCCCGGGTGGATGTGGCCCTCGAGGACGATCTCGGCGCTCGCCGGGACCATGAGGTCCACCGTGCGCGCCGGCACCAGCTCGGTCTTGGCGCCGCGCAGCAGGCCGGCGAAGGCGTACTCGGAGAGGGTGTCGGGGATGGGGGTGACGGCGGCGAGGATGGTGGCCGGGTCGGCCCCCAGGGCCACCGCCACCGGGAACGGCTCGCCGGGGCGGGCCTGCTGCCAGTCGCGGAAGTCCAGCGCCCCGCCCCGGTGCGACAGCCAGCGCATGATGACCTTGTTGGGCGCGATGACCTGCTGGCGGTAGATGCCCAGGTTCTGGCGCTTCTTGTGCGGGCCGCGGGTGATGACCAGGGGCCAGGTGATGAGGGGGCCGGCGTCCTCCGGCCAGCAGGTCTGGATGGGCAGGAAGCCGAGGTCCACGTCGCGCCCGCGCCGTTCCACCGCCTGGCAGGGGGCGCGGGAGACGGTCTTGGGGGCCATGTTGAGGACCTGACGGAACACCGGCAGCTTGTCCCAGGCGTCGCGCA
>WFVN01000206.1 GCA_015491615.1 Gammaproteobacteria bacterium | reverse complement strand
CCCCATCCCCGCCGTGCAGTGGGCCAAGGAGTTCGAACACAACCGCCTCACCCTCCTGTGGTCACCCTGGTTCCTCCCTGCCTACGATCCCGGCCCCTGGCGCCCTCTCGACCGTAGCCGCGGGCGCCTCCTGGGTCTACGCCTGGACGCCCCCCTACGCACTGTCGTGCAACAGGGCGAGGTGGCCGCTGAAGCGAACCTTCACGGCGGCTTCCAAGCCACCTGGGAACGCCGTCGCGGCGGTACGCGTCAGAGATTCGTCATCGCCTACGACCGCCCCCCGCTCCCCTACTACCGCATCGACCCGAACCTGGCCGCGCAACTCCGCCAGGGCGTGCCCCCAGAGACCGCCCTCGCCGCCATGGAGGGTCCGGCACTGTTCCCCATCCATCCCCCCGGCTGGAGCGTCGGCCTCCAGGAACGAGCCCTGCGTTGGCACTGGGAAAGCGCTTTCTCCACCGACGTTCCCTACACCGGCACCGACTACCGTCTCGGCTATACCACCGCCCTGCGCTGGCGTTTCGCCTTCACCCCTCGGATCCGGCATGTCACCCGCCTGCATCTCGAACTCAGTGGCCGCCGCCTCACCACCGACGCCCCCCTACTCGATCGCCGCACCCCCAGCCGTGTGGGCGTCCGCCTGGAGCGCCGCCTCACCCACCGCCTGCGCGCCCGTACCGGCTTCGGCGTGGGCCTGGATCAACCTGAACTGTTGTTCACCAGCACCTTGACTTTAAAGCCCGGGCGCGGCCATCGCCTCGACCTCGGCGCGCGCATCTACGCCGGGGGAGAAGGCACCCTCGGCGGTCAATTCGCTTCCCGCTCCCACGTCGCCCTCACCTGGCACCTGGAGGAAGGGCCCTAAAATCCCATTCCACGCGTCCGCTAAACCTCAAGAGATGACAAAGATGTCGAAGACAAGTTTTTGTATTTACTTCATAGATTAATCGTCAATTTTTTGACTAGTTCCAAATTCGAGCCTCCGACTGCGGATTGCATTGGCAAGGGGCCTTTGATAGATTCAGCTCCTGTTCAAGCCAGCGTGTGGCGGCGATGAAAATAAAGGCGAACTTCCTGATCTGGCTACTCGTCCCCCTCCTCCTCGTCGGCTGCGGCGCGGCCGAGGAGGCCGGTGGCCCTGCACCTGAACCGGACCTGACCCCGCCGCGGATCGTGTCCTTCTTCCCACCCCAAGGGGCCATCTTGGAGCCCGATCGCGTGGTCGTCCAGATCCGCTTCAGCGAAGCGGTGAAAGACGCCGGCCTGGCGCAATTCCTTTCCGTGACGCGTGACGGCGGCCAAACCGTCGCGGGCACATGGCAATACGACGCCGATACCTTCACCGCCACCTTTCAACCCGACCAGCCCTTCACCCTCGACACTGTCGTTACCGTCACCGTCGGCAGCGGCGTCGCCGATCTGGCCGGCAACCCCCTGGAAGCGGGTAAATCCTGGACCTTCGGCACCACCCGCACCTACGCCCTGAGCATCCGGCCCCACGGCATCGGCGCGCCCGGTGGTATCAGCCTCACCGTGCGGGACGTCGAGAGCGGACAGACCATCACCATCCAGAGCGCCAACACCCAGGCCTTCCCGGAACGTATCCGCGAGGGCAGCCCATACCGGCTTACCATCGAGCAGACGACCCTGCCCGACGGAACGGAGCTCGCCTGCGCCATCCAGAACCCGGTGGGCACCCTGTCGGCAGACACCGAGGTGGATCTTTACTGCTCGCCGGTTGTGCCCCTCTATCCCGGCAACGGCGCACGCTGGAACGATTACGTCCTCGCCGACGGTTCCGATACCTTCAATGCCAGCGATACGGTCTGCAACGCCAATCCCTTTGATGCCTGCCTGCATGGCGGCGAGTTGCGCCGTTTCCCTTTGCCCAGCGGTATTACCGACTGCACCGACGTCACCATCGAGGAACAACTGGGCGCCTTCGACTGGGTCTGCCGTGTCACCGCCGACGGGGCGGTGGAAGTCGTCTCCACCGGGCTGGCCGAGGGCAAGGGGTTGCGCGACCTGCTGGATTTCGACCGTATCGCCTGGCGGGTGAACCGGGTACGCATCTTCCAGGGTGGTGCGCAAGTGGCCGACTCCGGCGAAGGGATCTGGTGGGCCAACCCGGTGCGTCGCCCCGCCAGCGTCATTCTCTCCGAAGGCGGCACCGTGTACCTGGTCGATGCTGCCACCACTCCGCGACATTTTCGTCTCTATGACCACGTCGGCACCGCCCTGGTGACGGCTCCGGGCGTCGCCCTGCGGCCCATTAGCGGAAACGAGGCGGTCCTCGTCAGCAACGGTGGCCGACTGTGGCTGGAAGTGGACGTGGACGGCGCCGGGACCGCCGACCCGGCGATCCATCTCGACAACGCTTGGCGCGTGGTCCTGCAAGACGTGACCGTCGCCGGCGCCGCTGGCCATGGCGTCCGCATCGACCGATCGGCCACCAATCCCGGCGCCGCCCACCTCTTACGCAACGTGGTGACCTACGACAACGGCGGCGACGGGCTCCGTCTCCGTGCCGATCAGGTCACCCTGGAGGGCCTGGCCAGCCATGGCAACGGCGGCAACGGCCTCAGCCTCAGTCAGGCCAGGGACAACCGCATCGACGGCCTGCGCGCCGCCGCCAACGGCGGCCATGGCCTGCATCTGGACCGGGCCCACGGCAATCTGATCCAGCATGCCACCCTGTACGCCAACGCCGGGCACGGGCTGAGCCTCGAAGGAGCCCAGGACAACCGTATCCAGGGCCTGATAAGCGCCGCCAACGGCGGCGACGGCATCGAGTTCATCGTCTGGAACAACACGACCAGAAGCGCCTACAACCTCCTGCGCCAGATCACCAGTGCCTGGAACGTCGGACGCGGGCTTGCTTTCGCCGCCTTCGACGGGGGCGGCACGCAGGCGGGCGACAACCAGATCCTGGGCCTGGCGGCGGCCGGCAACGGCGGCGTGGGGTTGGACGCGGGGGTCGGCAACGAGACGTTCGCGGAGAGCAGGGTGGACACCTGCGCCGGGACCTGCCCCGCCGGGGTCACCGGCGGCCTCGACGCCTCCACCGCCTTCGTCGGCCCGGTGGACAGCGACACCACGAACGACGGCGATGCGAACGGACAGGCCTACGCCAACTTCCTGACCGACTGGATCGGCTTCGACAACGATTACCGCCTGTGGGGCAAGGCCGCGGGAGCGAACGATTACAGCCCGATCGCAGGCCAGTGCGGGTCCACCGACCTGTGCCAAATCTACGATCTCTCCCTGCGCGCCGACGACACGCAACTGAAAGACGCCCTCACCCTGCCCTCCGGCGACGACACGATCACCCACACCTGGGGTGACGGGAACGACAGCACCTTCCTCGCCCATGCCCTGGAATTGGATGGCGACGGCCTGTGCGAGGACGGGGAGCTGTGCCTGTACACCCCCAACATCGGTGCCTATCCGGGGCACGGCCCGCTCATCAATCAGCCCTTCACCGACGGGGTCATCAGCGGCGTCACCCTCAAGGCCCATCAGGACAACGGCCGCTAAGACCATCTCCCGTCTCCATCGAAAAGAGGGGCCTGCGGCCCCTTTTTCTCGTCTCACGCCCCCGTCAGTACAGGGTCCAGGCGTTGGGCAGCTCGCTCTCCCGCCGGCGCCGGCGCTTGGGATCGTCGAAGGGAATGCCGTCGATGCTCTGGCGAATGTCCGTGTTGACCGGCCCCCAGAGGTAGTAGCTGTGCTCCACCAGCCCGGTGACCAGGGGCGTGCAATCCACCTGGTGGACCTTGTTGTGGACCTGGGCCGGGCGGGCGGCACCGGCGGTGCCCAGGCGATCCGGGTTGCCCTTGGTGTAGTCGGAGACGTACATGGCCACGTCGCCGCGGTTGTGATAGACGCTCACCCGCCGGCAGAGCTGGTGCAGGCGTTCCATGGGCTTACCCGGCTCCAGCACGTCGTCGTTCACGTCCGGGGCACACATGAAGATATGTTCGAACAAGCGCGGCAGGACCCCGTAGGGGGTGTAGGTGATCATGCGCGCGAGGGCGCTCTGGAGGACGTAATTGCCCATGGAATGGCACAGCAGGTGGAGGGACTGACCACAGGGCTCCTGGCCGCCGGCCCGGTCCCGCAGGCCCGCCAGGTAATCGCGCAGCTTGAGGAAGCCCCGTCCTACCGCGTAGCCCGAGGCCTTGGCCTCGGAGCGGTCCGACTTGTAGGAGACGAAGGGCAGGGCGAGGCCGTCCGAGGGCCAGGAGAACAGCACCACCAGCACGCTCTGCCCGGGGTCCCCGGCTCCGGGCCGGTTGAGCATGAGCTGCAGGGCGGCGGCGGTACCCAGGGCCTCGTGCCAGGCGACGTTGTAGCCATGGATGTACACGAGCACGTCGCTGCGCCGGCGCATGGCCTCGGCCAGGTCGGCGAACAGGGCCCGGGAGCCCAGTTTGGCGTTGGGCTGGACGAGTTCGGAACGGTTGGGATCGAGACGCTCGCGATAGGCGGTGAGGCGCGCCTCGCGGGCGCGTTCGGAGAGATAGTCGGCCAGGCCCTCGCCATTGCCGCGGTCCTCGCGGGCGGGTTCGTTCAAGAAGGCCTCGGCGCGAGCGCCGTCGTATTCCACCCAGGCATGGCCGAAGCGCAGGTTCTCGGCCCCGTCGTCGCTGAATTTCTTGCCGTAGCCACGGGGCCGCCAACGCCGCCCCAGGTGATTGCGGTTGGTGGCGTAGAAGATCTGGATCTCGGCCATGCGTCTTCCTCCCTGACTGGTTTTTGTTCCAGGCGGGATGATGCCCGCGTAGAGGGACGCTGGCAAGCGGAGGGCGTCAGCCGTTCCGGCCCGCCACCGAGAAGCTGGAGCCACAACCGCACCAGGCCTCGGCCTGGGGGTTGTGGAAACGGAAGGTCTCGTTGAGCCCTTCCTTGGTGTAGTCCAGCTCGGTGCCGTCGATATAGGGCAGCACGTCCCGATCGACGACGATCTTCACCCCCTGGGACTCGAATACGACGTCGTTCTCCGCGGGGGCGTCCACGAAGTCGAGGACATAGGAAAAGCCGGAACAGCCGCTCTGGGTGACCCCCAGGCGCAGGTAGCGCTCGCCCCCGTCGCCCAGGAACTTGTGCACCCGTCGGGCGGCGTTTTCGGTGAGGGTGATGGGCATGGCGTGTCTTCCTCCGGTTGCGTTCAACGGCCGGCGACGGCGGCGAAGCCGCGCAGGCGCTCGGTCTCTTGGACCAGGGCGTCGAGGAAACGATCGATCTCCTCGCGCGTGTTGCCCACCCCCAGGCTCACCCGCAGGGCGCCGTAGGCCAGGGTGGGCTCGACGCCCATGGCGGTGAGCACGTGGCTGGGTTCCCCGCGGCCGCAGGCGGCACCGCTGCCGACGGTGAAACCGCGCTCGTCCAGGGCCAGAAGGAGGGCCTCCCCATCCACCCCGGGGACGGAGAAGAAGCAGGTGTTGTCCACCCGCGGCGCCCGGCGACCGTGGATCACCACCCCCGGCAGGCGCGCCTCGAGACCGGCCTCCAGGTGCCGGCGCAGGGCCGCCCAGTGGCGGCGACGATCGTCCAGCTCCGCCTGGGCGAGGGCGCAGGCGAGGCCGAAACCGGCCTGGGCGGGGACGTTCTCGGTACCGGCGCGACGCCCGTCCTCCTGGCCGCCGCCGTGCAGCAGGGGCTCCACGTCCAGGCTCCGATCCACCACCAGGGCGCCGCTACCCTTGGGGGCCCCCAGCTTGTGGCCGGAGAGGCTGAGGAGATGGGCCCCCAGGCGCGTCCACACCAGCGGTAGGCGCCCCGCCCCCTGTACCGCGTCGGTGTGCAGCCAGCTCCCGTGCCGGCGCACCACCTCGGCGAGGGCGGGGATGTCCTGGACGACGCCGGTTTCGTTGTTCACCCACATCACCGAGACGAGGGCCGGCGACCCCTCGGCCAGGCGCGCCTCCAGGTCGGCGGGACGCACCCGCCCCTGCTCGTCCACCGGCAGGGTCTCCACCGCCACCCCCCGGTCGGCGAGCCAGCGGGCGGGGGCGCGCACGGAAGCATGCTCCACCGCCGAGACGATCAGGCGCTCAAGGCCGAGGGCCGCCACCGCCCCCTTGAGAGCCAGGTTGTTGGCCTCGGTGCCGCCGCTAGTGAAGACCACCTCGCGCGCCTCGGCACCCACCAGGTCGGCCACCTGGCGACGCGCCAACTCCAGGGCCTCGGCCGCCTCGCGCCCGGCGCGGTGGCCGGAGGAGGGGTTGCCGAAACGGGCGCGGAGATGCTCCTCCACCACCGCGACCACGCGCCCGTCCACCGGCGTGGTGGCGTTGTGATCCAGGTAGATCAAGGTCAGTTGGCGCTCACTACGTCCACCCGCTCGAGAGAAGCGGCACCCTCCTCGCGGGCGTCCTGGCGACGGGAGATGGCCTGCACGTTCTTGCGTTCCACCAGATCACGCAGGCTGATGCCGGCGAGGAAGTCCTGGATCTGCTGGCTCAGCTCGCACCACAGCTCGTGGGTGAGACAGGGCTCCCCGTCCTGACAGTCGCCCTTGCCGGCGCAGCGGGTGACGTCGATGTTCTCGTCCACCGCGGCGATCACCTCGGCGACGGCGATCTCGCCGGCGTCTCGGCTCAGGCGATAGCCACCGCCCGGGCCGCGGGCACTGTCCACCAAACCACGCTTGCGCAGTTTGGAAAACAGCTGCTCCAGATAGGAAAGGGAGATGCCCTGGCGACGGGAGATGTCGGACAGGGTGATGGGGCCGTCCTTATAGTGGATGGCCAGATCCAGCATGGCGGTCACCGCGTAGCGGCCCTTGGTGGTCAGTCTCATGGTCTTACCCCCGGTCGGTCTTGCGAATTCGATCCTGCCCTCGTTGGCAGCCTAAACATAGCATTTTCGTCAATTTAATTTCCATATCATTTATCGGTCTTGGGCGGGGTTTTTTGTCCCTCGGTTCGCCCTTCGTCCTTCTCCCCCGTCATGAACAATTCGCAGGCCTTCAGGTCGGGCAGATCGGAAGTGTCGATCTCGACCCCCATGGCGTGCAGGGTGCGGCACATGCGCTCTATGCGCTCGTCCACCCGGTGCAGGTGGTCGAGCATGCAGTCGATGGCCTGGGCCACGGGGTCGGGCATGTCGCGGGTGACGCCGTAGGCGTCGAAACCCATCTTGCGCGCCATTGCCTGGCGGCGGGCCCGGGCCTCGTCGCTCACGCCTCGGGCCGCCGGGCGCCCGGGCACGCCCACCACGGTGGCACCGGCGGGGACGTCTTTCACCACCACCGCGTTGGAACCGATGCGGGCACCGTCGCCGATGGTCACCGGGCCGAGGATCTTGGCCCCCGCCCCCACCACCACGTCGCGCCCCAGGGTCGGGTGACGCTTGCCTCTCTCCCAGGAAGTACCGCCCAGAGTGACGCCGTGGTAGAGGGTACAGTCGTCCCCCACTTCGGCGGTCTCGCCGATGACCACGCCCATACCGTGGTCGATGAACACCCGTCGGCCCAGGCGCGCGCCGGGGTGGATCTCGATGCCGGTGAGCCAGCGCCCCAGGTGGGCCAGAGCGCGCGCCGGCCAGTGCAGGCCCCGCCGCCACAGGGCATGACTGAGGCGATGCAGCCACACCGCATGCAGACCCGGGTAGAGAGTGACCACCTCCCAGCGGTTGCGCGCCGCGGGATCGCGTTCGAAGACCACCGCCACGTCTTCGCGCAAGTGGCGCAACATTACTCTGTCTCCCGGCGCGCGCGGCGCCACTTGGCCCCCTGGGCGGCGGAGAGGATGCCGCGCAAGAGGTTCACTTCTCGTTCGTCGGGGGCAGCGCGGTTGAACAGGCGGCGCAGGCGGCGCATGGCCTGCTTGGGGTTGTCCGGATTGAGGAAGCCGATGTCCACCAGGGTCTCCTCCAGGTGCCGGTAAAAGGCCTCCATGGCCGCCGCCGACGCGGGGACGTGCCCCGCCTTCGGGACCTGCGTCCCCTGGCGGGCGAGGAACAGCTCGTAGGCCACCACCTGCACCGCCGCCCCCAGGTTGAGGGAGGGGTACTCGGGATTCACGGGGATGTGCAGGAGGGCGTGGCAGCAGTCCAGTTCGGCGTTGGTGAGGCCGGCGTGCTCGCGCCCGAAGAGGAGGGCCACCGGCGCCTCGGCGGCGGTGGCGAGGATCTTGGGCGCGGCCTCGCGGGGGGTGAGGGTGGGCCACTCGATAGTGCGTCGCCGGGCGCTGGCGCCGATGACCAGGGCGCAGTCGGCGACGGCGTCCTCCAGGCGCTCGTGCACCCGCACCCGGGCCAGCAGGTCGTCGGCGCCGGAGGCGCGGGCGGTGGCCTCGGCGTGGGGGAAATGGCGCGGACGTACCAAATGCAGGTGCGCCAGCCCCATGTTCTTCATCGCCCGCGCGCTGGCACCGATATTGCCCGGATGGGTGGGCTCCACCAGCACGATACGGATGTCCAATGGATTCATGAGCATGGCTTGTGACGCAAAACGCGAGTTTAGCATGAAGGCCCGGGGCCGCCGGCCGCTATAATCACCCCATGCGCCGCCTCGTCGCTCTCTGTTTCCTGCTCGCCCTGCCGGCCGCCGCCCAGGACCTCTCCGGGGTGCGCGAGGTCCTGCGCCTGGGGGATTTCCCCCGCGCCCTGGCGGCCCTGCGTCCCCTCGCCGAGGGGGGGCTGCCTGAAGCCCAGTACCTACTGGGGGGGCTCTACCGCAACGGCCAGGGGGTGGCGAAGAACCCGCAGGCCGCCTGCGACTGGTTCGCCCGCGCCGCCGAGGCGGGCCTGCCCCCGGCCCAGTACCAGCTCGCCCAGTGCCTGCACCTGGGCCTGGGTGGGGTGCGCGACGGGGAGGCGGCCCTCGCCTGGCTGCGCCGCGCCGCCCGCGCCGGCCACGAACCGGCGCGCCGCAAGTTGGCGCAGCGGGCCGAGGAGGCCCTGCGCCTGGTGCGCCTGGGGGAACGCCTGCAGCCTCCGGCGGACGCGGGCCAGATCCTCCGCTGGGCGGCGGCGGTCGGCGACATAGACGCCCTGCGCCCTCTCCTGCGCCGCAAAGCGACGGTGGACGCCGCCGACACCTTCGGCGACACCCCCTTGATCATCGCCGCCCTTTACGGTCACGCGCGGGCGGTGGCCCTGCTTCTGGAGGCGGGGGCGCAGGCGGACCACGCCAACGGGGCCGGCGAGACGGCCCTGCATGTCGCCGCTCGTCTCGGCTTCGCTCCAGTGGTGGATGTCCTCTTGCGACACGGTGCCGACGCCACGCGCAAGAACCGCAGCGGCGATACCCCCCTGCACTTGGCGGTGGCCTACGGGCAAGCCGAGGCGGTGGACCTGCTGGCGGCGCGCCGGGCGACCCTGGATCTGCCCGACGCGCGCGGTCGCACGCCCCTCATGCTGGCCGTCTATCTGGGCGACACGCGCTTGGTGCGCCGTCTGTTGCCTCGCAAACCGGACCTGGAGCGGCGCGACGAGGCCCGCCTCACCCCCTTGCTGGTGGCGGCACGCGCCGGGCGCACCGCCATCGTCCGCGACCTGGTGCGGGCGGGGGCGGACCCGAAGGCGCGCGAGCCGGTGCACCGCGACACCCCCCTCCTGAGCGCCGTGCGCCTGGACCGCGCCGCCACCGTGCGTGCCCTCCTCGTCCTCGGGGCCGACGCGCGGGCACGCAACCGCTACGGTGAGACCGCTGCCCTGCTCGCCGCCGCCCTCGGCCACCGCCTGACTCTCGCCGCCCTGGTTCGCGGTCGCGCACCCCTGGATGATGCCGATAGCGCCGGTCGCACCCCCTTGATGATTGCCGCCGCCGACGGCCGCGCGGCCCTCGTCGCCACCCTTCTGCGCGGCGGCGCCGCCCTCACCGCCCGCGACCAGCGCGGGCGCAGCGCCCTGCACCATGCTGTCCTCGGCGGCGAGCCAGCAGTGATCGAACACCTGCTGGCGGCGGGCCATCCGGTGGACGCCACCGACCACTGGGGCCGCACCCCTCTCATGCTCGCCGCCGCCCTCGGGCGCACGGCGGTGGCGCGCGCCCTCCTCGCCTTCGGCGCCGACACCCACCCCCGCGACCGCCGCGGCCGCGACGCCCTGTTCCTAGCACGCGCCTACGGCCACCCAGAACTCGCTCGCCTGCTGGAATCGCACGGTGCCCGTTCTCCTCTACCGCTGCCGCCCGGCAGGAGCTGAAACGCCCGTCCTCCGCATCCACGCGTGGATGGATTGCGGGTACGGGGCCGGGATGGTTTTCAACCGGCGTCGGCCGGGACTTCTTCGATGAGCAGGCGTAGGCGCGTGCGGTCATCACGGTCACCCAGCCGGAAGCGCACCGGGCGCTCGAAACGTAGAGTGAGCAGGGGGCCACCAGGGACCCGGGCTTCGTAGGCGACATCGGTGAGGGGCACGCGCCGGTCGCCGCCGACAATGCCGGCGCGCCCCAAATATTCGTCGTGGTGGTCGGCGGCGACCATGGGAGTGCGCAACTTCACCTGCACCAGGGCACCCATGCCGCCCTCCGGGAGCACCCCTTCCTGACGCACGGGCACGGTGAAATGGATCTCTACCAGCGGACGCCCCCCCTCGTCGAGGATGTGCACCCCTTCGAGGATGCGCTCCGGAGCGGTGAGAAAATGGGCAGCGGCACCGGCAAGGACGAGCAACGTCCCCAGGGCGGGAATCAGGTAACGGTTTCGCTCTGCCATGGGGATCTCCGTCAGAAATTCAGTTGCAGCCCTAGATTGAAGTAGGTCCACCGGTAGTCGCCGTTGGGTCGTTGCGTGCGATACCAATCCAGTCCCGTTTCCAGATCCAGGGCAAGGCGTTTGTTCGGTCGGTAGTCGAGCTTCACCGCCGGCGACACTTTGCCCGCACGCCACGTCTCGTCGCCCTTGCGGCGGGTGTATTCCACTCGCAAGCGCCCCTCCAGGCGCCAGAGCGGGCCGAAAGGCCGGCGAACGACGCCGCCGACGCTGGCGATACGCTGTGTGGAGGTATCGCCCAGTTTGAGAGAGAGGAGGAACATGTCGCGGGGAACGAGATAGTCGCGCAGGACGAGCTGGGTGTTGATGCTGCGATCGTCGATGACGGTGCGCGGCGGAGAAACGGCCAGGAGGTCCTCGGTGGTGAGGACAGGGATCGCCTCGCGGGTACGGGTCCAGTTGAGGTTGCCGTTCACTTGCACGCGTGGACCGAGGTCGTGGATGAGGCCGAGGGTGACGAGGTCGGTCTCGCCGGTGTTGGCCAGGGCGCGATCGCGGATGATCCGTTCGTCCACGTGGGCAGCGAGGGTGGCGAGGCGCGGATCGGCCTTGATGGCGCGCAGCGCCTCGGCGGAGCTCAGGCCGAGGACGGGATATTCGTCGTCGGGGATGTCGGTGACGCCACGGAGGGCGTTGCTGGTAAGGAGGGTGGGGCTGCGCCGGTGGTCCAGATGCAGATTGAGACGGGTGGCTCCGCCCAGGCGTTTCCCCAGATGGGCGGTGATGATGTTGAGGACGCGGTAACCGAGATCGTAGTCGAGGACGAGGAAGGCACTGCGGTCATCACGGAAGTAACGCAGGTCAGCTCCGGTGGCGCGTCGGTCCACGAGTCCGTCGGCACGCTGTTCGATGAGGTAGGCGTTGGCGTTCCAGTAAGGCATGGGTTCTTCCAGAGCGAGGCCGACACCAACCAAAGGACGTTGCGTCTGGACGCGTTCCGGATCGAGGTAATCCACGGGAGCGCCGGCGACGGCGTTGAGGCGCACGGCGCGGTGCACCCGATAGGCCAGGCGGGCGCCGTCGAAGCGCCCGAAGACACCCCCGGTGGGTACCGCTTGGCGACCGAGGGTGAAATCCAGGCCGCGACGCTCGCCCTCGTAGTCCAGGTAGGCGGAACGGATACGAAAACGGGCGGGGCGCTCGTCGGCATCGTCGACGGCGAGGAAGTCATATTCGTAGCTGCCGCTCAGGACGGTACGCCATTGGCTGTCCAGGCCGCGCCGACGGATGCTGAGATCGGCGTAGGTGAGGGACTGCCGACGGGCGCGCCGGGAAACGCCGTTCTCGGGTTTCAGGAAAGCGTTATAGATGACCTGATACACGCGCCCGAAGTGGTCGCGGCGCACGGCCGGGGCCTGGGGGTTGGTGCGACGCTCGCTACGGCGCAGGCGCGGTGCCTCGCGCAAGCCGAGGCGCGCCTCCAAAGCGAGGAGGCGCTGGCGGACGGTAGCGGCGCGGGGGCTGTCCGGGTAGCGCTGCAAGTAGTCCTGGTAGATCTGCCGCGCCCGCTCCCCTTGGCCGCTGCGCTCGCGTGCCACCCCGAGGTATTCCAGGGATTCGCGCGAGAAGGGGTTGTCGGGCAGTTCCAGGAGTTGGGAGAAGAGGAGCACGGCCTGGTCGTTCTCGCCCCGGGTGAGGGCGGCGCGGGCCCGACGATAGAGGGCCTCGGCACGATCGACGACGGCCTCGCCCCGGGTGGACGGGATGCCCGCATCCGTGGTAGCGGGGGCCGCGCCCACCCCCAGGAGGCGTACACG